>JAFNZB010000140.1 GCA_017383055.1 Burkholderiaceae bacterium
AAGACAATCCTTGGATCCATCAACCGTTTGAGATCTACGACGATTTGGGTATCGCTGATCTTCGCAAGAAGCGCGGTGAATAATCCGTTCACGAAGCCGCCAAAGATTGGCGGCTTTTTAGTGGGGGGATGTCCCTATTGGCTTGAGTTTGTTTAGCCCTCGCCTTACAATGGGGGCAACTTTTAATTGTTAACAATCAGGTGTTTGTAATGGACGCAATCAATGCTTGGTTTACGACGTTTATTGCTAAAGTAGACCTTCTTTATTTGACGGACGTGATCGGTATCATCGCTTTCGCTTTCGCCGGTGTGTTGATCGGTGTGCGTATGAAGGTCGACCCGGTCGGTATTTTTGTGTTGGCCTTTTCGACGGCTTTCGGTGGCGGGATCTTCCGTGATTTGATGATCGACCGTCGCCCGATGTATTGGATTGCTAACCAAGAATTGCTCTGGTTGGTGCTTTTCATCGCCATCTTTACGCCGATGCTTTTCCGTTTCTACAAGAAGCACCTCACGTACGATTTGTTCGTTTGGAGTGACGCCATCGGTTTGGGCTTCTTTGCCGCTGTCGGTACGCACTTGGGTATCCAATTGGGTGTGCCCGCACTTTCGAGTGTGATTTGCGGTGTGGCAACCGGTGTGTTCGGTGGTTTGTGCCGTGATACGTTCTTGAACGTCAAGCCCGGTGTGATCTATGACCACCAACCTTACGCATCCGTTGCATTCGTCGGCAGTTGGCTCTATGTCTTGATGGTTGAGATGGGGATCGATGCGACGATATCCATTTGGGTGTCTTCGATCTTTATCGTGGTTTTCCGTATGTGGTGTTACTACAAGGATTGGCGCATTGCTTACCACGATCAGTTCTACAAGGAAGACCACTCGCCCGAAACGGAACGTGACCGTGCTCAAGGTAAATAATTTGGTTTTCTGAGTTTAAAGACTTCGGGAGAGATACTTCCGAAGTCTTTTTTTTAAGTCAAAAAAACATCGCCGTTGAGAAGTAATCCAACGGCGATGTTCTTTTTGTCTACGAATGGCAAATTAGCAAGCGTCTTTGTGCATGTCTTGTAAAGCGTAGACTTGTGCATCCATCATGTGACGGATCCCTTCAACTGCGGCGTTACCGCCCGCAATCGTGGTGTGGTACGTCACGCGGCTTGCAAGGCTTGCCATACGGATGTCGCGAGCGTCATTCATTTCCCCACGGACCTCGTTACTCGTGGTGATGACGAGTTGGATCTCTTGGTTTTTGATCATGTCGATGACGTTGGGGCGACCGTCGCTCACTTTCTTTACTCGCTTACACTCAATGCCGGCGGCGGCAAAAGCGGCGGCCGTACCGCGCGTTGCAACGATCTTGTAGCCCGATTGTTGGAACTTGGCGGCAGCGACAATGGCTTTCAATTTGTCTTCGTCTCGAACGGAGAAGAAGACCGTGCCCGTAGCGGGGAGGGTGTCGCCGGCTGCCACTTGGCTCTTAAAGAGGGCTTCACCGAACGTTTTACCCACGCCCATCACTTCACCCGTGGAGCGCATTTCAGGCCCTAAGACCGGATCGACGCCCAAGAATTTCGCAAAGGGGAAGACGGCTTCTTTCACGCAGAATTGCTTGGGTTGAACTTCAACCTTTACTTGATGCTGAGCCAAAGTTTGTCCTACCATGCAACGAGCCGCGATCTTCGCAAGCGGAACGCCCGTGGCCTTGGAGACAAAGGGGACCGTGCGGCTGGCACGCGGATTGACTTCCAAAACATAGATCTTGGGTTCTTCCGTAACGGCATCCTTGATCGCAAATTGCACGTTCATGAGCCCCACTACGCCTAAGGCCTTGGCCATCAAAGCGGTTTGGCGCTTGACTTCATCCAAGATGTCTTGGCGAAGACTATAGGGCGGCAAGGAGCAAGCCGAGTCACCGGAGTGAACGCCTGCGGCTTCAATGTGTTGCATGAGGCCGCCGATTTGCACTTCTTCACCGTCGCAAACGGCGTCGACGTCCATTTCGATTGCATCGTCCAAGAAGTGGTCAAGCAACACGGGACTGTCGTTACTGACAACGATTGCCTCGTGCATGTAACGGGTCAATTCCTTGGAATTGTGAACGATGTCCATGGCACGGCCACCCAACACGTAACTCGGGCGAACGACGATCGGGTAACCGATCTCTTCAGCCAAGCGAAGCGCATCTTCTTCCGTACGAGCCGTGCGATTAGGTGGTTGACGCAAATTCAAGTCATTGATCAACTTTTGGAAACGTTCACGGTCTTCGGCGCAGTCGATGGCATCCGTGCTCGTACCGACGATGGGGATACCGGCGGCTTCCAGGGCGCGACAGATCTTCAAAGGCGTTTGACCGCCATATTGAACGATGACACCCACAGGTTTTTCAATGTGGCAGATTTCTAAAACGTCTTCCAATGTGACGGGTTCGAAATAGAGTCGATCGGACGTGTCATAGTCAGTCGAGACCGTTTCGGGATTACAGTTGATCATGATCGTTTCGTAACCGTCTTCGCGCATTGCCATGGCGGCATGCACGCAACAGTAGTCGAATTCGATCCCTTGACCGATACGGTTGGGGCCGCCGCCCAAAACGACGATTTTCTTCTTATCCGTCGGACGTGCTTCGCATTCGTTTTTATAGGTTGAATAGAAGTAAGCTTGGGGCGTTTCGTGACGACCGCCGCAGGTGTCAACGCGCTTATAAACCGGACGAATGTCCATTTCTTGGCGAAGACCGCGAACAGCTTCTTCTTTCACACCCAAAAGGGTGGCCAGACGCTTGTCCGAGAAACCTTTCTTCTTCAAGAAAAGCATTTCCTCTTCGGTCAAGTTCTCAAAGTCACTGTCGGCAACACGCTTTTCAATCTCAACCAATTCACGGATTTGAGCCAAGAACCAGGGATCGATCGAGGTGATTTCGGCAAGTTCGCGATCGCTCATTCCCATGCGCATCGCATCAGCCAAATAAAAGAGTCGTTCGGCGCCGGGTTCCGAGACTTCACGGATGATCTCTTGCATGTCTTCAGAAATCGGGGTAAGACCGTCTTTGCCGGTTTCTAAACCACGAAGGGCCTTTTGCAAGGATTCTTGGAAGGTCGAACCGATGGCCATCACTTC
>JAFNZB010000141.1 GCA_017383055.1 Burkholderiaceae bacterium
ATCGATGGAAATACCCCGTTGTCCGATCGGTAAAAACATGACGATCAACGATGATATCTAAAGCGCCGGGCTCGGGATCGTAAGTCAAACCGAAAAGCCTTTGCCCGAACTGATCCCAATTGGCATCGATGCTACCGCTCAACTCAAAATAAGAGGCCACAAAGCCACCATCGACCCAGAGCGGCTCGTTTTCTTCGTGATCGTCTTTTTGCAAGGCTCGCCAACCTTCAAAAAGAATAGTGACTAAATAATGGATTCGTTTGGAGTTTTTGCCATATTGTTTGAACATTTTTCGATTCCTTTCACACTTTTTATGAATCGTAGCGCTCGAGTACGACAAGATTTGACACACCGTTTCTTATAAATCGCCCTATGGAAAATGTTTTTTTGGGAAAGGAAGTGAAATCATGTTTGAGTATTTGAAGTTTTCCAACATCCAGGGGCAAAAGGTCCGAACGGTTTTAGCCAGTCTGATGCTTCGCCTTTCACGCGAAGGGCGAATCTCAGGCGAAGTCTCGTTTCAATTTCCACAAACGCTCCTTACCGTTGCCGACCAAAGGCAACTTATGAATGCTATCGTCGAAGTCGAATGGCTCCATCAACGAGAGATCCTTCACGTCGTCGACAAAATGATCCCTTTTGAAATGATTGCCCGTGAATGCCCCGATTGGATCGAAGTATTTATCAATCACGATTTCATCCGATTGTGTCAGCGATTGGCAGAAGACGATCTTTGGATTTTGATTGGCATGGTGCTTGAACTCCCCCACCAAGCGTTGTGCGTACCCGAAGCGGTCCTCATCGTGAAAACCACATTTGAGACACGATGGATCGAACTTCAGGCCTAAATCTAACAATGGCATCGACTCCGTATTAGAGCGATGCCATTTTCGATTAATCCAATTTTTCTTTACGAAGGTCGAACTTTTTGACGACCTTCTTTTTGTTGACTTCTATTCGGTGCCGGTAGAGACCGGCAAGCGTCGTAAGCATTTCTCGTGCGATGGGATTGCGATGTTTAAGTTTCTTTACTTTCGTCATAGTAGCTCCTTTTACTCAAGAGCCACTTTAATGACTAAGGCGTCAAGGCTTGACGCATCGGAAAGAAAATCCCCGGGTGTAGAGCCCGGGGATGTTTCTTAATGCAGATTATTGCTTCGTATGACGTTCTGCTGCAATGCAGGCCGTTGCCGTGAATAAGACGTCGGAAGACGAATTCAACGCCGTTTCGGTCGAATCTTGCAACACACCGATCACAAAGCCCACGGCTACCACTTGCATCGCCAAAGTGCTGTCGATACCAAAGAGGCTACAAGCCAACGGAATCAACATCAAGGAGCCCCCGGGCACACCGGACGTACCGCAAGCGCAAACCGATGCAACGACACACAAGAGCAATGCGGTCAAGAAATCGACTTCGACTCCCAAACTGAAAGCGGCCGCTAAAGACAAAACCGTGATCGTGATGGCTGCACCCACCATATTGATCGTAGCGCCAAGCGGAATCGTGATCGAATACGTGCTTTCATCCAAATCCAAGCGACGGCAAAGGGCCAAGTTCACCGGAATGTTTGCGGCCGACGATCGCGTAAAGAACGCCGTCACACCACTTTCTCGCAAGCAAGCCAAAGTCAACGGATAGGGATTTCGGCGCGTGTAAATCCAAACGATGAGCGGATTGACGATCAAAGCGACAAAAAGCATCGAACCCAACAAAACCGTCAAGACATGGACATAGCCCAACATGGATTCGAGCCCGGTCGTCGCTACCGTATTGGCCACCAAACCGAAAATACCGATCGGCGCAAAATGGATCACGGCGCGCACGACGTTTTCGACACCACGGGAAAGGTCCAATACAAACTGACGAGACGTTTCATTGGCGTGGCGCATCGCTAAGCCTAAACCGGCCGCCCAGGCCAAGATCCCAATGTAGTTCGCATTCATCAAAGCCTTGATCGGGTTATCAACGATGCTAAAGACGAGGTTACGCAACACTTCCAGCACACCGGTAGGTACGCTCGTATTCGTATCATTGGCGATCAAGTGAAGGGTCGATGGGAACGTAAAACTCGCAGCCACGGCTACCAAGGCTGCAGCAAAAGTTCCGATCACATAGAGCAACAAAACCGGTTTGACATGGGCCTTGGTTTCA
>JAFNZB010000003.1 GCA_017383055.1 Burkholderiaceae bacterium
GCGGCTGTTACAAGAATGCTCGATTTCTTAAACGGAGTTACTTACACTACCGGCGGCGAGGTTAAAAACGTTTCCCAGGGAACCTACATCATCACCCCGAGCGGCTTTTCAGCTTCTTCAAGCATCGTGAGGTAAGCAGCCAAATCGTCCTTCTTGGCGAAAGCCGTACCGTAGATGCGTTGGAGCATTTCGTTCTTAGAGTCACCGCGCCAGTAAGCACCGGCCACCTTCATCAACTTGTGGACCTTCAACTTACTCGTGCTCGGGACGTGAGGACCGCGGCAGAGGTCGATGAAATCGCCTTGTTCGTAAAGGCTGATCGTTTCGCCTTCAGGAATGGCTTCGATCAATTCAGCCTTGTACTTTTCGCCCATGCCCAAGAAGAATTGAATAGCATCTTCGCGAACCATGGTCTTACGCACGATCGGAAGATCGGCCTTGGCAAGTTCAGCCATCTTCTTTTCGATGGCGACCAAGTCTTCCGGCGTGAAAGCACGCGTGTAAGAGAAGTCATAGTAGAAACCGTTTTCGATGGCCGGACCGATCGTCACTTGAGCTTCCGGGAAGAGCGTCTTAACGGCATGAGCCATCAAGTGAGCCGTGGAGTGACGGATGATCTCGAGGGCTTCTGCGTCCTTGTCGGTCACGATGGCAAGTGCCACGTCCTTTTCGATCATGTAAGAGAGGTCGACCAATTCACCATCGACCTTACCGGCGATAGCGGCCTTAGCCAAACCGGCGCCGATGCTCTTGGCGACGTCAGCAACGCTCAAGGCACCTTCATATTCGCGATGGGAACCATCAGGCAACGTAACGGTTAACATTTTCCAGTTCCTTTACTATGTGATTTTTAATTCGGTAATAAAAAAGTGCGGCTTTTTCGGGCCACACTTTCATAAACTCTTCATTCTTTTTCAGGGTACAACAAGCGGCCTCGCAGACAAACTGTTAGCGAGTTGTTGTAGTTCGACGCATCATGCCTAAATGCATTAGAGCCTAATCCCTTAAAGAAAAACACTGATTTGGCGTATTTTATGCCTCAATAGACTCGATTTCAATTTGTTGACAATTGTCTCTAAGCCTAATGTCTTAACAAAACAACAAAAAAACACACCCTGAATCGCTCCAAGGTGTGTTTTTAGGCGTAAACCCTAGTCGTTTTTTAGAACGCAGCTTGATAAATCTTCAACACATCAGCACTTTCAAGCTTGCGGAAGTTACCGATCGTCTTCGTACGAGCGCAAGCGCTCGTCGCACAAACGTTCAATGCAGCCTCATCAAGACCGAATTCACGCAAACGAGCGGGCATACCCATCACGGCATAGAAAGCTTCCAGAGCTGCAATCCCCTCTTCAATCGTGTCCTTACCCATGATGTTTTTCGCAAATTGCATCATGCGTTCGGGATTTGTGTCTTGCACATAACGCATCCAAGCAGGCGTCAAAATCGCCAAACCGGCACCGTGCGTGATCGCTGGATCAAATGCGGACAATTCATGTTCCATCGCATGGCATGCCCAATCTTCGACGTGGCCCAAACCGAAATAACCGTTGTGAGCCCAGCTGCCCACCATGCCGATTTGACACCATGCATCGTAGTCCTTGGGATTGTCGATCAACTTCGGACCGTGAGCCAAAGCCACACGGATAGCGGCTTCGGCTTGAGCGCTCGTGAAGTCCACGTTCGTCGTATTGGTGAAATAGCGCTCAAAGATATGACTCATCATGTCGATGACACCGGCTGCGATCTGTTCTTTGGGCAACGTGAAGAACAACTCAGGATTGACCACCGAGAAAACCGGACGGATGTGTTCGCTCGCCGTCCCCAACTTCAAACCGTTGTGATTGATCACCATGCGAATCGATTGCTCAGAACCGGCAGCCGGAATCGTCAAGACGGTCGCCACGGGCAAAGCACGCTCGATCTTTACACCCTTGGTAAAGAAATCCCAAGCATCGCCTTCGTACCAAGCGCCCGCTGCGGCGACCTTACACGTATCGATGACGCTACCGCCACCCACCGCCAACAAAAGATCGATTTGAGAGGATTGGCAGACGGCTTTCACTCGGTCGGCAAATTCCAAGGTCGGATTCGGACGAACGCCTCCCATCGTGAAATATTCGATGCCTTCGGCTTCTAAAGAGGCTTGCACGGCAGCCAATGTCCCCGTCTTAATCACGGAGCCGCCACCATAGACGATCAACACTCGTTGAAAACCGCCCGCTTTAATGTGAGCGCCGACATGCTTGTGTTCGTCACGACCGAAAAGGATACGCGTGGGATTGCAATAGTTAAAGTTCAGCATGGCATTTGTCCCAAATAAAGAAATAGTTACCCGCTCATTCTAATTGAATATCTTTAATTTAGAATGGTCGCGTTGATCAGATTTCTCTAAGAGATAAGGAAACCTAAACATGGCAGAAAAAATCAATTTGGAACCCGGTCTTCCGCCCCTTTTGGCCGAAACGACCGCCACGATGGATGCCTTGATGCTCGCCCCGGTGATCCAAGCCGCCTTGAAGACGGCCGTCGATCAAGATGAAGCCTGCTTGGCCGAACAAATCGAAATCACGGAAATTCCGTCTTGGCCTTTCGGTGAGGATCAACGTGCCGCCGACTTTGTTGAACGCTTCAAGCGTTACGGTTTGACTGACGTTCGCATCGACGAAGTTGGCAACGTTATCGGCGTTCGCCCGGGTACGGGGCCGGAGCCGCGCACCAAGTTGATCATCTCTGCTCACTTGGATACGGTTTTCACGGAAACGACCGACTTTAAGGTCCGCAAGGAAGGCAACCGCTACTACGCTCCGTCCATCGGTGACGACTCACGCGGTTTGGCTGGTCTTTTGCAAGTGCTCCGTTGCATGAATGAAAACGACGTGGAGACGGTCGGCGACGTAATCTTCGTGGCTGACGTCGGCGAAGAAGGCGTGGGCGACCTTCGCGGTGTCAAGAATCTCTTCCCGAACAAAGATGTGGATATCGACGGTTTCATCAGTTTTGACTGGTGCGATCCGCGCGAGGCCGTGGTGGGCGCAACGGGCAGCCTTCGCTATCGCGTCAACTTCGACGGCCCAGGCGGTCACAGCTACCTCGGTTTCGGTCAACCGTCCGCCATTCACGCGTTGATGCGCACGAGCACGACTCTGGCCGATTTGGAAGTTCCCACCGACCCGAAAACGACCTACACGGTGGGCGTTTTAGCGGGTGGTACGACGGTGAATTCCATCGCCGCACACGCACACATGGACATCGATATCCGCTCCACGGAAAATCACAGTTTGCTCGCATTGCGCGACAAGATCATGCCGTGCTTTGACAAGGCTTGCGAAGAAGAAAACGCTCGTTGGGGCATCACCGACCCGGCTAACCAAGTCAAAGCCACGGTGAAAATCATCGGCGATCGTCCGGCC
>JAFNZB010000142.1 GCA_017383055.1 Burkholderiaceae bacterium
ATAACGCTCGCCAATCGGTTTATCAAAGCCGTAGAGTTTTTTCACTGCGTCGAGAATCTCTGGATCGATACGCTGGTTCGCATTGGAGCGCAATTCACCGGACTGGCCGCCCTTGGCGGAGAAGTCACCCATGGAAGTGCCGACACGTTCCATGAACACGTCACCCGACCCTTCCATCTTGGCAATGAATTGCTCAACGGGGCCACCGGGCGCCATTTGGATCACAAAGAAATTGATGGTGAGGATCCCGATCAAGGTCGGAATCACGAGGCCCAAACGTTTAAGGAGATAGGTGAACATCAACCGCCCTCCTTCTTGTACCAAACGGACATGTCGATTCCTCGCTCAGGCACTTTCCAAGAAGGTGGCATCACGATGCGATCGGTCCAATGAGCCACTCGCGTCTTTTGACTGTACCACCCGGCAATGACGTAATGACCCGATCGCAAAACTCGATCGAGCACACGAACATAGGCTTGATGTTTTTCTGCCGTATCGGCGGCAATAAGCTCTTCAATGAGGGCATCGATTCGAGCATCCGCAATCCCCGCCCAATTTCGAGAACCGACGATGTCGCGGGCACGCGTACCCCAGAAGTCGCGTTGCTCGTTACCTGGGTTCGAAGATTGAGCGATCGTGGAATACACGACATCAAAATCAAAATGACGCAAACGATTGATGTATTGCGTTTGCTCCAAAAAGTCGATTTTCAAATCGATCCCGATGCGTGCGAGATTTCGTTGCCAGGCACCAAAGATACGTTGAAGCGATGCCGAGGACAAAATCATATTGAGACGGAAAACACGACCGTCGGCTTTATACATCACGCCCTTTTTTAAGGTGTAGCCCGCTTCTTCTAAAAGCTTCACGGCTCGATGCAAACGATCGCGAATATAGCCGCTCGCATCACTGACGGGCATCGTGGGTAACACAATCGAATCCGTACCGAAATGCTTTTGAAGAATCGACTTTTCTAAAGGGGTGATAACGTCTTGCGCAGTCAAACGATGAGAGCCTGAGAAATAAGACTCACAACGCGTATAGGCATCGTAAAAGAGTGAACGATTGACCCACTCAAAATCAAAGAGAAGGCTCAAAGCTTCACGCACACGAATGTCTTGAAGGTCGGCCCGGCGAGTATTGAGAAAAATACCGCTCAAGCCAAAAATCGCTTGATCATCGATTTCCGAACGCGTAATACGACCGTCTTTGACAGCTGGCACGTCGTAAGCCAACATCCAATCTTTGATCGTGTATTCGGCATGAAAATCCACCTCGCCCGCAAAGAACGCTTCACGAGCCACAGCCGAATCGCGGAAATAATCCACTTGGATCGTTTCAAAGTTGTAGCGACCACGATTGAAATCCAAGTCTTTACCCCAATAATTCGGATTGCGTTTAAGGATGACTTGGCTACCAACATTGCCACCCGCGTATTGATAAGGACCGGAACCCGGCATTGGGTGTTGGAGAGGATCGCCTAAATTTTTTCCCTTCATCCAATGAGCGGGCAACACGTGCATTTGAGTGACGATCAGGGGCAACTCACGGTTTTGGCTTGGATGAAAATGAAATCGTACGTAGTGGTCACCTTTGCGCTCCACGCTTTTGACTTGAGCATAATAGCTTCGATACAAGGGCGTCGCTTCTTTCACAAGCGCATTAAAGGAATAGATGACATCGTCAGCCGTCACGGGATGCCCGTCGGCAAAACGAGCTTCTTTTCTTAGCCACACATCAAGATAAGAACGATCATCCGCCAACTCGAACGCTTTGGCCAAAAGCCCTCGCATGGCAAACGTTTCAGTACCGACCGACTCCCCCAAGGACTCAATGGTGAGACCGACTTTGGCGGCACTCACGCCGCGATTGGCAAAAGGATTGTAGTTATCGTAGGTGCCTTGAGCGCTCAGTTTCAACGTCCCAACCTTCGGTGCGTTGGGATTGGCGTAAGGTAGTTGACTGGCTAAGACAGTACTTGGAGCTTCATCCCAAATACCCAAGACTTCAACAGGCGCAGCCACCGCGGCGCTCATCGTACAAAGAGCGGCCAAGGCAAAAAGACTTCGTTTGAGGAAGACGGTTTTCATGGAATGATCGAGCTAAAAATTCTGAAAGTATCCCTTAATGATAATGATGGAAACTGCCGATACTTTGTTTCGTTACAAACCTTGAGCGGAAATACTAAGAACTGAAGTAGGCAATCGAAAAATCATTTTTATAGAATGAGAACTCGCACTCTCTTTGCCAATCGAGGGCTTGCCTTCGATTGAGGCAGTGGCAAGGAGGGTGCTTTTTCTTTTCGTCTCTATTTACTACGCTTGGCAACCTTTGAATTATCTGTGTAACACGCTTTAGAACTCATTTGGTCTACACTCCCACCC
>JAFNZB010000143.1 GCA_017383055.1 Burkholderiaceae bacterium
CTTTAAGGATACGAGCGGCGAATTGATCCCCAATATTCAATGCTTGGATGTGCGTAAAGAAATCGCTAAAAACGTGCTCTATTACAGCGTTGGCTACTACCGTCGTAAGTAGTCATAGCTTTTAGTCATCACCGTTATAGATTGCATTGCAAAGCCTCGATTTTTCGAGGCTTTGTTGTCTCTAATTGTCTAAAATGATTGGAAAGGATGATGAATGTTGGAGTCCATATGACAGCGGTTTTAAGCCTCAAAAATGTCTCTTTCCAAGTGGGCGAAAAGGTCTTGATCGATCGGGTCTCTTTTGATGTCCAAGAAGGGTCTTGTCTGTGCATCGTAGGGCCGAGCGGCTCGGGTAAGAGTACTCTCATTCGTTTATTCAATCGTCTCAATGTCAAAACGTCGGGTGATATTTTTTACCGTGATCATCCGATTGAGTTTTACCCAGTCTCCGAGCTTCGTCATCGCATTGCGATGGTCTTTCAGCGCACCAGCGTCTTTCCCGGAAGCGTTGCCGACAACCTCAAGATGGCTCTGCAGTTTCGGAGCAAAGAAAAAGTAGCTGACGACGATCCTCGTTTTGTGTCGGCACTGAACCACTCCGGTCTTGCATCTTCCTATCTTTCAGAAAACGCAGAACTTTTAAGCGGAGGTGAACAACAACGCATGGGGATTGCTCGCGCTTTGGTGACCGACCCTCATGTTCTGTGTTTGGATGAGCCCACCAGTGCTCTGGATGTGGAAGCGGCTCACCAAGTTGTCAATACGATTAAATCGCTTCGAGACAAAATGACCGTCGTGATGGTGAACCACCGATTGGAAGAAGTTGAAGAAGTGGCTACGCATGTGGCGATGATCGATGCCGGCAAGATTGTGGAGATTGGAACGGTCGATGAATTCTTCCATCATCCCAAGACCGATCGCTTGAAAGCATTCTTAGCCGCTTACCGTCGACAAGGAGGATCAGAATGAGTCTTTATCTGTCGATTGAACAAATGGCGATGGCCGCTTCGCTCGTGGTGGTCGCCATGGCGATTTCCACGTGGTTGCGTTTGGGGTTGACGAAAAACCTTTTTGTTGGTGCCATCCGCGCTTGCATCCAACTGACGATCATGGGGTACGTGCTTGTCTTTGTGTTTGAAAGCACGAACTTTGCTTTGATCGGTGTTTTACTGCTCTTTATGATTGGGCTGGCAGCACAGACGGCTTCCGCTCGCCAACGCTCAGGTGCCTATGATCGCCGTCGAGTCGGGATCTATGCGTTTATGTCGATTCTGTTGTCGACCTCGATCACACTCACATTCATCACGCAGATCGTTGTTCGAATCGATCCGTGGTATTCGCCGCAATATTGGGTGCCTTTGGGTGGGATGATCATCGCCAATTCCATGAATGCTGCGGCTTTGGGGGCTGAGCGCTTCTTTAGCGAAATGGCCTCTCGTCGCTTTGAAGTTGAAACCTTGTTGGCAATGGGCGCCAACCCTCGTCAAGCTTGTGCATCGCTTTATCGTCGAGCGGTGGGCGCTGCCATGATGCCGACGGTGAGCTCCATGATGGTTGTGGGTTTGGTGTCAATTCCGGGAATGATGAGCGGGCAGATTCTCTCGGGCGTTTCTCCCTTATTGGCCATTCGTTACCAATTGGTCGTTCAATTTATGGTGGCTGGCTCGGCAGCGATCACGGCTTCGGCACTTGTGATGCTTTATGGTCGAAGTTTCTTTGATGCTTCTAGCGAATCGTTACACTTGCATCGTCTTTTAGGTCGCTAAAAAAACGGCAAAAACGATACACTTAACAATATTGAAAATGATTTGGTGAAAGGATAAGCATGACAATCAGTTTGACGGTCGTTTGGTTGGTAGCAGCTGCTCTTTTGGGCATTGCAGAGATGCTGGTTGGGACCTTTTATCTGCTGGTTTGAGCCGGCGCCGCATTGGTCGCTGCAATCGCCAGTTTTGCTGATGTGACCCTTGAATGGCAAATGGCTGCATTTGCCGTGGTGGCGTTGGCAGGATCGGTTTGGGTGCGCCGTTGGCGAGCACTGAACGCCGGCGTGAACGGAAAAGAAGTCCATCAATTGCAAAACATGGACGAAGGTC
>JAFNZB010000144.1 GCA_017383055.1 Burkholderiaceae bacterium
CGGCATCGAATTCATCACGAGAGCCGTTACCAAAGGGCGATTCATTTTGGATACGAGTGCCGGTAGTGAAATGGCTGCGCCCTCACCGATCGGCGGCCGAATGTACTTTGAAGTCGCAATCGGTGATCGTGCGATGGCTTACTCCTATTCGGAAAAACTCTTTGACCAAAAATGGTTTAACGAAGTGCTGAAAAACCAAATGGGAACGCTCGACTATGAGACCCACGAAGACTATTTGGTCTACAAGTACGGCTTCTTAGGTCGACTCTTGAGCGACAAACACGTCTTTGCCGAGAAAAAGCCGATTTCGGTCAAACGCTTTGAGACACTACACTGCTAAAAAGAATGGAGGTTGTCCTTTTCGGGATCACCTCCATTTTTTGACACTTTTTGAACCTACAATTCAATATTTACCAAGTTGCTATTCTGAAAGATAGTCGACGGCCCAACGGTATTTCTCAATTCGAGCAAAATCTTTCTCCGTGGGAGTCGCGATTCGAGACAGATCCATGTTGTGCGTCAAATCGGCTAGCTTCACAACTAAGGCTAGCGGATTGGCTTTGACACGATTTAAATAAATTTCGTACGCTTCGCCGACTCGTTTGGTAATCGCATCAATACCCTCGACGACTTCGGGCCAAATACCCTCTGCGAGTAAATCCTCCAAGGTCCACTCGGAGTCTTCCACCACATCGTGCAACCAAGCAACGACCTTGGCTTCGGGACTCGTGACATGATCGGCCACGAATGCCGGATGATGCCAATAGGGAGCGCCCGCTTTGTCGACTTGGCCTTCGTGAGCCGTTAATGCAATGCGTTTGGCCAGTGCTAAAAGCTCTTCTGCACTGATTCGGTTTTCTGATTGGTTCATCGCATCCTCCCCTGTTCTTCCTAACACCTAATATATTAGAGGCAACAACGGCCAACTCTGACGTCGGCCGTATGTTTGGAAAAAAGTTGGAAGATTATTCGTTGCCTTCGGCTTCGATTGCCTTTTGCACGAATTGCACTGCCCAGTTCAAATCGATAATCTCGTCTTTGACTAGGGAGAAATCGAAGTCATTCTTCATCATATCGTAGAGAGCTTGATCGAAAGGCACCGTGGCGACCACTTCGTATGCACCATTGAAGAATAAGAAGAGGCGCTTACCGTCGGCTTCTTCGTAATAACGGACATTCTCGAAGCTTGCATCCTTGTTTTGTTCGGAGACTTGGGCCAACAACAAGAACTTCATAACTTCCATCGCACGATCATCAAAACCGGCGTTGATGATCATGGCCTTTTCTTGAAGGTCGGCACCCGACTTCACAATACGGAAGTCCGATTGGAAGGCTTGACCGATCGTTTTTTCGACTTGAGCCATCGTTTCCTTGAAGCCTTCGCGGTAAGCCTTCACCATTTCTTCGACTTCGGCTTCAGAACCGCCCACAGCCAATTGGATCATCATGTGATGAGCCATGTCGTTATAGAGAAGCGGATACTCAAAGGCCCCGGCAAAACCGCACTTCGGGCACTTCACCACAAAGAATTCGCCCTTCATCAAACGCTTGGCGGCTTCGGGATCCAAATGAGCATTTAAAGACGGCATCATGGCGACTTCGATCGTTTCTTGGCACTTGGGGCATTGGATCGTGGTTTTACGTTGCAAACTCATGGGATTTAACCTTTCCTAATCACTAAAGACTTGCTAAAGAAGAACTTTAGTAGCTTACGCTTTTTTGGAGGATAAAGAAAAGGACGAGTGGTACATCCCCTACATCGACTCTCTAAAAAGGAAAGACTAAAAAATCGAATCAAGTTGTAAATTCTCTGTATCCCCAAAAAGCGTGAGACTATAATCAATAAAAGAGCTACTCCTTGTAGTAACAATTGGCCCGCCCTCAAGCGGGTCTTTTTTTGCATTTGGGTTTGTACGATAAACAAATCGGCATTCAGATGGAGTAGAGTAAATCCAATCGATGTTTGCGAAGCGAACATGAACGGATTTTTACTATTGGGAGAATAGGAATGGACAAGAAAAAAGTCATCGTCTTCACAACGGGCGGCACGATCGCGATGAAGTACGACCCGACGGTCGACGGTTTGGTTCCCGCCGTGAGCGGTCCGGATTTAGCAGCGGCCGTCCCCGGTCTTGGCGATTTGGCTGAAATCGAAGTCCGTGAATTCTCCAACCACGCCAGTTGCGCGATGACGCCCGAGAAGATGTTGGCTTTGTCACAAACGGTGGAAGCTGCTCTTGAAGATCCCGATGTAGCCGGCGCCGTCATCACACACGGCACCGACACGGTCGAAGAAACTTCCTACTTCTTGGATCTCTTGCACAAAAACGACAAACCGATTGTTTGTACGGCCGCCATGCGTGGCGCAGGCGACACGAGCCCCGACGGTCCGATGAATATCTATTGCGCCGTCAAAACGGCTGCAAGCATCGAAGCTCGAGCCTTGGGTGTTTTGGTTGTTCTCAATGAACAAATCCATGCGGCCGCACAAGTTCGAAAGACCCATTCGGCCAATCCGGCCACGTTTGAATCCCCCTGGTGGGGTCCCTTGGGTTACTGCGATGGCGACCGCGTCGTGGTTCGCCGTCAACCGCTCGGTCGTCAGACCTACTCGATCAAAGAACTCACCGCGCGCGTTGACGTGATTCCCGCCATGACCGGAAGCGATCGTGAATACATCGACTTTGCGGTTGCTCGAGGTTGCCAAGGCATCGTCGTTGAAGGTTTCGGTCGCGGTAACATTCCGCCAACGATGCAAGCCGGTATCCGTGATGCAACGGCCAAAGGTGTGGCCGTGGTGATCACGACGCGTTGTCCGGGCGGTCGTCCCTATCAAGTCTATGGCTATTCGGGAAGCGTGACCGACAGCCGCAATAACGGTGCCGCTCGAGGCGGAGAGTACTCTTCGGCTAAGACGCGACTCAAATTGATGGTCCTTTTGTCTGCCGATCCGACCTTGGCCGCTCGCCGAGACGAATTGGAAAAGCTGCTTGACCGTTAACCGAAATTGCAAAAATTCCAAAGCCTCATTGAGTCAAATCATCAATGAGGCTTTTTGTTTATTAAACGATAAAAAGTGACTTTTTCGAGTCTGATTGGTTCAGAGTTATATCCGCCATAGCTTCGTGATTTTTGTCTTTAGAAATCTCATTTTTCCTATAAAGCAAAAACCATTGAAAAATCAATCAAATAGAACTTTGCCTTCAAAAATCCACTGTTCCTCTCCATGAATCTTACTATTCGAAAATAGAAGCAAATGGGATTGATCATC
>JAFNZB010000145.1 GCA_017383055.1 Burkholderiaceae bacterium
ATCATGATCGATGAAACACTCAAAACGATTTGGAACCAACACAAATATCTCTTTTCTGAAACTACTTAACGAACAAAGCCTCAGGCTGAGGCTTTGTTCTAAACAACTCTTTTGTCAATCAGACTTTTTCCAAGCGAATGCACTTCGTACAACTGGCTTTCACCAATTCCAAGTCATGCGTGATAACCAAAACAGCCTTGCCTTGATCGGCCAATTGATTCAAAAGCGTTGCGATGCGTTGCATATTTTGACCGTCCAAACCGCTCGTCGGTTCATCCAAAACGAGGATTTCAGGGTCCTTCACTAAAGCGGCTGCAATGGCTAAACGTTGCTTTTGACCGCCCGAGAGCGAATGCGGGTGACGATCTCTATAGTCCTTCAAATCAAAAAATTCCAATAATTCTTCGATTCGAGCCTTTGGATCCTTCAACCCCGACATCAAGCAACTCATCTCAAGTTCCGCTTGCACGGTGCGCATATGCAATTGATGGTCGGCATTTTGAAGCACGATTGCCACATGTTCTAACAATCGATTCGGGTTGATCTTCTCGCCCTTGATGTAGAACTCCCCACCTTTGACGGTATTCAAACCGCAAAGAATTCGAGCTAGGGTCGTTTTGCCGCTACCGTTTTCACCGATCAAGGCCGTCACACCGCGCGTCAACGCAAAAGCTTCTTGCTTAAATAACGGGGCTTGACCCGGATGCGCAAACGTAACATTCACGGCTGACAAGACGGCATCGGAATCTTTCGGATCCTCTTGCGGCAAACGATCACGCACGTCATCGACTCGATGCTGACGAAGACCGTATTCTTCGCAGAAACTTTCCGTCAAACTGCTCTTATCGCCTTCAAAGACAATTTGCCCGTCATGCATAACGATCAATCGATCCACGATCAAATCAAACCAATGCAAGCGATGATCGACGATCAACACAGCGATGCCCGCCGCTTTCAAATCCGCAATCGTACGCGCTAACTCCCCAATCGAATCGGGGTCGAGGTTGGCGCTCGGTTCATCCAAGATGAGCGCTTTGGTTTGAAGACCGGAACACGTTGCCAAACCGACCTTTTGCTTTTGACCTTCACTTAAATCGTGGATGTCTTGATCAAGGATATCAGTGACACCGAAACGCTTGGCTTGGCCTAACACAAAGGCGGCCGTTTCTTCACGGTCTTTACCTTGCCACTCGTTGATAAAGCCGATTTCATCTCGAACACGAAGCGTAAAGAACGCTTCTTCCGGATCTTGAAAGAGCGTCCCCACCTCAGCAGCGATCTCAGCAATCGTTCGGTCAGAATTGTTTTTGCCGTCGATCAACACTTCACCAGTGAGTTCGCCCCCGTAGTAATGAGGACTTAAACCGTTGATTAAACGAATAAGGGTCGACTTCCCGCGACCGCTTTGCCCCGTGATGACCACGACCTCACCGGGCTTGATCGCCAAATTGAGGTGATTGATGGCGGGTTTCGTCGCAAACGGATACGTGTAAGTGACGTCTTTTAATTCAATGGCTGCATTCACGACCGATTACCCCACAAAAATCTGATAACTGAAAGCCAAGATCAACGTGATCACAGCCACCGACACCACCAACGTATCGTGCTTGGACCAAGTCGACTCCATCGGCGCTTGCCCCTTCGTTTGCGCGCTAATGCCTTTGAGTTCTGCTGCAATCCCCAATTGCTCAGCGGTCTTTAACGAGCGGAAAATGACCGGTGCCACCAAAAGGCGCATCATCATGACGGGATGGCGCAAGAAATTCGCAACACTCGGTCGAACCCCTCGGATCTTCAACGCTTCCCAGACTTGTTGGATGTCGTTACTGAAAGTCGGGATGAAACGAATGATCACAGCCATCGGCAAGAATAAGAAAAACGGCAAGTGCATGCTCTCCAATGCACTCAACATGCGATTGACTCGGCAAGTGAGGGCCAAAGGCAAAATGACGTTCAATAAAATACAGATTCGCACGCACGGAATCACCAAAGTCATCGCCGTCAATTTTTCACCCAAAGCCGGGAAGAAAAAGAGCAAGATCATTACGCAGATGACTGCCATGGCGGTCATCCCCGCCATCGCCAAATAGCTCATCACGACCGTCTTGATGCGCTTTAAGCTCAAGAAATAGAGGAAAGACACGGCCCAAACGATCGCAATTGCCACCGTATTGGAAAGGCCAATGGAAGACAGTGACGTCAACACACAGATTGCCATTGGCGCGCGGATGTCCAAATCTTCGATCCAGCACTTCGGGCCGGTTTGATTAAGAGCGGATAATGCCTGCATGACGCAACTCCTTCACACAACCGACACCGGCACCGAGACCGAGCAAAGAACCGACATAAGCCAACACGATAAAAGGCAACAAGACGGAAAAGACCGCGGGCGATTCACGCACCATCAAGTAACTCACAAAGAGCGTGGCTGCTTTGTAGACC
>JAFNZB010000146.1 GCA_017383055.1 Burkholderiaceae bacterium
CCGAAGATCGTGATCCTTTTGGGTCGCTACGCCACGATGAGCCTTTTGGAAACGCAAGCTTCGATCGGTTCTTTGCGTGGCAAGGAACACGCAATCGAGATCAATGGCCGTCAGGTGCCCACCTTTGTGACGTACCATCCGTCCTATCTCTTACGCTCTCCTTCGGAAAAGCTGTCTGCCTGGCGTGACTTTAGCTTGGCACGAAGTGCTTGGTTGAAGTGAAAACCGATTTCTGAAAAAAAAAACGCACCGCATGGTGCGTTTTTCTTTCTAATACAGTTCTTGAAGAATTTTCGGATTCTTATCAGTAAGAATCAAAAGCGTTCGAGCTGCTCCGGAAGGGTTTCTGACGCCTTGTTCCCAAGCTTGAAGCGTTCGTGGGGATACTCCCAAGAGCAAGGCGAAATTTCTCTGAGACAATCCGGTACGATCGCGAATACTAGAAACATCTAATCGAGTAACACTTGTACGATTGGAGTACTCTTTATCTTTCATTTCTTTAACGGATTGCAATAGGTCTTGGCAAAAAGCGTTTAATTCTTCGTCGTTTGAATATTTTTTCTTGTTCATAACGTAGCCTTCAAGTCTTTTAGAAAATCCATCGGTAAGTTATCAAATTTACTCTTGGTGTATGCAATCAGAAGCCAAATTTCACCCTCGTTCACCAAGTTGTAATAAATAATTCTTGTACCACCTCTCGAACCCATTCCAGATCTCTTCCATCGAATTTTTCGTAATCCTCCAGTGCCTGGAATAACATCTCCCGATAGAGGATTTGCGGAAATCCAATTGATGAAATCGAACTTTTCTTCGTCCGTAAGGATGGTTTCAGCCGTTTTGGTGAATGTAGGAGTTTCAAAAACTGTATAAAGCATAATATACCACAATGTAGTCGATTATTAATCTCTGGAAACCTAAATGGTGCAATAGTTAAAAGCGTCAACGCGTCAATTATGGAGCTCAATTTGTGAGCTTGCAATGTTTAATGTCTAGAGTTGTCTGTGAATGTCTTTGTCTTTTTTATTAATTTATTTTTTTTGAGAGGGTTGGTCTTTATAGGAAAAAAGAAAGGTCTGAGGATTCTCAGACCTTATTCTTTTTTTAGCGGTGTTCGGCGATCACTTGTGCGATTCGTTCAAGCGCCGTTTGGATCGTTTGACGGTTCGGTCCATAAGAGAATCGGACCCAGTGACGATACGGTTCATCGGTCGGACGAACGCGATAGGGGCGCACGTCAAAGAAGTGACCGGGCACCGTGATTACTTTCTTCTTTAAGCATTCATGGAAGAAGTAATCGGCGTCGGCGAGTTTTCCGGGCAACTCTCCGATATTGGCCCACACGTAGAACGTACCCAATGGGGGATGGCTTGCCGTCTTAATGCCCAAAGCAGCCAGCCCCTCGATCATCATCTTGCGCTTGACGGCGAACTCGGCGCGAGTGGCGGCGAGTTCTTCTTCGGCTTGCCCCTTGGCAAGCGCTTGGATCGTTGCGCGTTGCACCATGGTGGCCGGACCACCGTCGACGGCACTTGCGGCGCGGTTGATCATTTCGATCACGTACTTCGGACCCACAGCCCACCCGGCACGCCACCCCGGATAACGGAAGCCCTTCGTCAGACCGTCAAAGACGATGACCGGATCGCGATCGACGTCTTCCACATACGGTAAGGCAGAGATCGGGTCTTGGGCGGGCGTGCTGTCTTCATTAAAGGCAAAGTTAGCGTAGAACTCGTCGGCACTCAAAAGGCAATTGGCGTCGCGAGCGGCAGCGATGTAGCGCTGCATGCTCTCACCTTGGATCGCTTGACCCGTCGGGTTACAAGGATTGGAGAAGATGAACGCATCGGGGCGCACTTGGCGCATGAATTCTTCAAAGCGAGCATCGGGGATCGTAAAGCCGTCCGTCTCTTCGGCACGAAGTTCCAACAATTCACAAGAGCGACGAAGCGGATAGAGGTAGTCTTCGTAAGCCGTGTAGTCGGGATTCTTGTAGGCGATGCGAGCACCGTCATTAAAGATCCCGAAAAGGCGCGTCAACGCCAAGCGACCGCCTGCGGCAAAACTGATGTTTTCAGCGGAGTATTGGCTCATGCCCCGACGATAGGTGCGATTGATCCAATCGGCGATCGCATCGCGCACTTCCAGCGATCCGCCCAAGGGGCCGTAGGCCGCATCAAATGGTTGCATTTGAACATCCATGATGCGTGCGGGTGCACCCGGAATCTCGCCCACTTCCGGTTGTCCTTGACCCACGTTGCACCAATCGGGGTGTCCGTTATAAAAACCCAATTTGCTAGCTTCTGCCACGGTCCAAATCACGCCCATGTAAGGGACGTGGCGGACCATCGGAAATTCGTTCGTCGTTTCGTGCATGAGAGAGGCTCCAGAAAGTACTTTCCTAACTTTAGCTTGTTTCCAACCTTTTGTGGATAACGGAAAACGAGGAGAGTCGAAAAGCTAAAAACAGAAATGAGCTTCTTTTGGAGAGCGGAACAAAAACCTCTTTTGGCGTTAATCACTTAGCTGAGGGGTGTCATTTTTGAGGCTCATTTTGCGGGCCATCGTGCCACTTTTTTAACAAAATCGCTAAGTGCTTTATCCGCAAAGGATTTTTTACAAAATGGGTGAATTTGTCCACAGAAAGTGTGGATAACTTTTTTCTATTGGGTTGATAGAAAATTGCGTCAAA
>JAFNZB010000147.1 GCA_017383055.1 Burkholderiaceae bacterium
GACGAAAACGTCTCTTTTCTTAATAGGGGGCGCTCGCTATAATGCGGCGTTTCTTTTGAATGAAGTATCGGATTTTTAAATGATCGAATTGGTTGAAGTCATCGGGATCGCCGTCGCACTTTCCATCGATGCCATGGTTGTGGCGTTGTGTTGGAGTGCCTCTCAAAAGCAAATCACGATGAAGCACGTGGCGAAGTTCGCCGTCGTTTTCGGTTTCTTCCAAGCGTTGATGCCGCTTTTGGGTTGGGTTGCAGGCGATGCCTTGCATCAATTCATCAGTCAGTGGGATCACTGGGTGGCATTTGTTTTGTTGGCCGGTGTTTCCGTTTCCATGTTGAAGGAAGCGTTCGGTGACGATGATGAGGAAGAAGAAAAGGAAAAATGCTGCGGTCATTGTGAGGGTGTGAAGAAGACCGACATCGCTTGGGGCGAATTGTTGGTCTTGGCCGTGGCAACGAGTTTGGATGCGTTGGCAATCGGTTTTTCTTTCTCCATGGCCGGTCGTGCCATCGTTTGGCCCGCGATTTTGATCGGTATCATCTGTTTGGTGTTGACCGCTTTGGCTGTTTTGGCCGGTAAGCGATTGTCGGAAAAAGCCAAGCGTTTTGAAACGCCGATGACGTGTTTGGGTGCGTTCGTGTTGCTGATGATCGGTGTCCACATCCTTTATGAACATGGCGTCTTTGCGTAACCGATTGATTCATAAAAAGAAAGTGGTCAAAAATGGCCACTTTCAAAAAAGATGAAAAAAAGTTGCAAAACCCATAGCGAATTGTCATAAAACACGCTACAATTACGCGACTTTTTATTGAGACCCGCAAGGGTTTCGTTTTTTTTATAGCAGTGACCAAACTGCTTTTTCTTTTAGACACAAGAGGTAAAAAAATGGTCGTTATTCGTCTTGCTCGCGGCGGTTCTAAGAAGCGTCCTTTCTACAACATCGTTGTTACGGATTCTCGTAACCCCCGTGACGGTCGTTTTATCGAACGTTTGGGCTACTACAACCCGATGGCTTCCGGTCAAGCTGTTAAGACGTCCTTCTGCGAAGAACGTTTGGCTCACTGGATCGGTCACGGCGCTCAAATGAGCGAAACGGTTGCCCGTATCGTTAAGGCTGCTAAGAAGGCTGCCTAATCGAAAAGATTCGCAATCCCTTTAAACGGGGCATTGCTCGAAGGACGATTTTCGTTTCTTTGTACTCAACGTAGTCAGACAATCGAACAATCCTTCATCCACACCAAACAAAAGAAAAATTGTGTCTATTCTTTTGGGATGAAACCTCATTGTGAGAGAACGCTGCAGTATCTAAGACGTTGATGCGATAGAATGAAGGTCGTCCTTTTTTCTTGTCCAAAATTTTTTAAATTGACGGTTATGGCAAACAATCAAGATTTAATGGAAGCCGGTCGCACTGCCGGTGCTTACGGCGTTCGCGGTTGGGTTCGTGTGGTTCCCCATGCTCGTGATGGGGAGTTCCTTTTTGAAGTCGATACGTGGTGGTTATTGCCGTATCCGCGCAAGCCGGGCGTTACTCCCAAGCGCTTGGACGTGAAAGAATTGAAGGCTCACGGTAAGGAATTCATCGCAAAGTTTGAAGGCGTGGATCAAAAAGAAGCGGCCGATGCCTTGAAGGGTTCCCTTTTGGTCGATCGCAACGATTTGCCCGAACTTGAAGAGGGCGATTACTACGATGACGATCTTTTAGGCTTGACGGTTATCAACCAAGAAGGCGTCGTCTTGGGTAAGGTTTGCGGCGTGGCCGATAACGGTGCGCAAGATCTTTTGGAAGTTCAACCGGAAGACGAAAAGGCGATGAGCTTCTACATCCCGATGGTGGAAAATTACGTCATCGAAATCGACTTTGAAGAAGAATGCGTCAAGGTCGATTGGTCTGCCGACTGGAACTAATACATTAGATTTGATCGGTTCGATCAGAACAAAAAACAACGCTCATGGTTTTAGGCCATGAGCGTTGTTCGTTTTTAGGCGATCGCGATTAAAGGTTACGCGGTCGTTGATTTTCAAAAATCACTTCGGATTCACGTTTGGCATCGGCCTCAATCATCTCCGCACGATTGCTCGTCCAGAAATCGGCATTCTTAATACCTAACTTTTCCGGATGGAAAATCGGGTTCTTGATGCCAGCCTTGCGTTGAGCTTCGTAGTCCTTTAAGCACTTAAAGGCCACGCCTTGCAACGCAAAGATCGCAAACATATTCATCCATGCCATCACGCCCATGCCGATGTCACCCATCGTCCAAACGAGGTCAGCGCTCTTGACGGCACCGTAGGCGGTCGGAATCATCACCAAAATACGCAACACCGGGATTAACCACGGCTTCTTGAAGTGGCGGTTGATGTAGAC
>JAFNZB010000148.1 GCA_017383055.1 Burkholderiaceae bacterium
CACATCGGAACAATTTTTTTTGATAAAATGAATTTGAGGACCCCATTTGGTGTGCAATTTTTTAAATTAAGTATTGATTTTAAAGGGTTTTATGTTTTGATTCCCCGCACCAAATAAAATGCTCATCAAAGGTCAAAAGCGCTTTGATGAGCATTTTTTTTGTATCGAACTAAGTTTCTTATTCGATCACTGAAACGGTCGCTTCAGGTTAATGGGAGTTTTCAACAGTCTGTAGCGGATTTCCTAACCATTCTGACTATTTTGTCACATTGACCCAACGATCGGTCGTGATTCGCTCCAATTCTTCGATCGTTACTCGAACCGCGTTGTTATGAGCGCCGGCTGCCGGATAAACGACATCGAAGACCTTTAAGCTCTCATCCAAATAAACTTCACAGGCGTCTTTCAAGGCAAACGGGCAAACGCCTCCCATCGGATGACCGACGAGTTCGGGTAAAAGATCGGACGGTACAAAGTGCGGTTTTTCACCGAACGTGCGCTTAAATTTCCCGTTATCGATTCTGGCCGTGCCTTTGGCGACAATGATGTAGGCACCACCCTCTTTTTTGATACAAGCAATGGTTTTGGCGATGCGATCGGGCTCACACCCCAATTGTTGGGCGGCCAATTCCACCGTGGCGCTAGAGCCTGCAAACTCCAAATAATGATCGTCCAATCCGACGCTCTTTAAATACGCTTTGACTGCTTCTACGTTACTCATTTGTGAAAAGAGAGGGCAAACGCCCTCTCCCCTTTACTGAACGATTGGATTAGTGATGGTGATGATGGTGGTGGTCATGGTGACCGCCACAGCCGCAACCGCATTCCTCACCGTGTTCGTGATCATGGGAATGATGGTGGTGATGATGTTCATGATGACCACCGCAACCGCAGCCACATTCTTCACCGTGTTCGTGATCATGGTGATGATGGTGGTGATGATGTTCGTGATGACCACCGCAACCACAGCCGCATTCGTCATCGTGTTCATGATGATGGTGCTCATGGCCACCGCAGCCGCAACCACAGCTTTCGCCATGATCGTGGTCATGATGGTGATGATGGCCGCCACAACCGCAACCACCGCCACAGCCACAACCGCCGTGGTGCTTCGGAGGACGGATCGGATCGAAGACCATGTCAACCACTTCGAATTCCAAACCGATCATGCTCAAAACCTTAGCGATGGCCGGATCGTTCAAGACCATGAATGCATCTTCGGATTGAGCCACCGGAATGCCGCGGTTAAGCAATGCCAAAGCAGCTTCGGCACACAATTCTTGATCACCGTGAATCTTCAACACGTTTTCAACGGCCGGATCGATCACATAAAAACGACCTTGTTCGTCGATCAACACTTCGCCCACTTGCAAAATGCGGTCTTGCTTGACAGCCACTTCGATCGTTTCTTCACCGACCGTGATCGTTGCGGGCAATTGGCGACGCTCAGCCGTCGTCAAAGCGACGTGAGCGGCACGTTCCAAAATCACTTTGGCAGGCGTGGCCTCAGCGGCCAAAATCTTGGTGATCTTCATGATACTTTTCCCTTCTATTCAAAAATTCTTTACGTTTTAATCGAATGCGGCTGCTAATGCGTCCGTCAATCGATCGACAGCGATCACTTCCAACCCTTCGATGGGTTGTTTGGGTGCATTGGCACGCGGAATGATCGCCTTAGCAAAACCTAATTTAGCCGCTTCTTTCAAGCGCTCTTGACCGCGCGGAGCCGGACGAATTTCGCCCGCCAACCCTACTTCACCGAAAACGACCAAGCCTTCAGACAAAGCTCGATTGCGCATCGAGGATTGGATCGCCAACAAAACGGCCAAGTCGGCTGCGGGTTCCGTGATCTTTACGCCACCCACGGCATTCACGAACACGTCTTGATCGAAACAAGCAAGCCCGGCATGGCGATGCAAAACGGCCAAAAGCATCGAGAGGCGTTGTTGATCCAAACCCACGCTCAAGCGCTTGGGGCTTGGCAAATGGGTCATGTCGACCAAGGCTTGGATCTCGACCAACAAAGGACGCGTGCCTTCTTGCGTCACCATCACGACCGAGCCCGGCACATTGCCCTTGTGTTCAGACAAGAAAATGGCCGAGGGGTTCGAGACGCCTCGAAGACCGCGATCGGTCATGGCAAAAACGCCTAACTCATTGACCGCGCCGAAACGATTCTTAAAGGCACGGATCAAACGGAAGTTGGAGTGCGTGTCGCCTTCAAAATAAAGGACCGTATCCACGATGTGCTCTAACACGCGAGGACCGGCCAAGGCCCCGTCTTTGGTGACGTGGCCTACAAAAATCAAGGTAATGCCCGCGGTTTTCGCAATGCGAGTCAAACGAGCAGAACATTCGCGGACCTGGGTGACGCTGCCCGGCGCCGAATCGAGCCCATCGGAAAATAAAGTTTGAATCGAGTCGATCACCACGAATTGGGGATTTTCAGCGAGCATCGCCGCTTCGATTTTCTCCAATTGGATCTCACTCATCAAGCGTAAACCATTGGGCTCAACGCCCAAACGTTTGGCACGCATGGCGATTTGCCCGGCACTTTCTTCCCCGCTCACGTAAAGCGCTTTCACGCCGCTTCGCACGAGTTTAAACATCACTTGAAGTAGCAGCGTGGATTTACCGATGCCCGGGTCGCCCCCGATTAAAGCAACACCGCCCGGCACCAAACCGCCGCCCATCACGCGATCGAACTCATCAAACCCCGTGATGATGCGAGGGACTTCTTGAGCTTGGACTTCACCCAAATCTAAAACTTCTGAGGCGGAAACCAAGCCTTGACGGACGTGCTTGTCGGTTCCAAAGCGAGATGCCGAACCCGATTCAACGACAAACTCTTTGAGCGTATTCCACTCACCGCAATGGGGACAGCGGCCTGCCCACTTGATTGTGGTGCCGCCACACTCCGTGCAAACGAATTCGACTTTCTTCTTTTTCGTGGCCATGGCGATCAGTTCTCGTCTTCAAGCAAAGGAACGCGCAACGCGATGGCGCACATCAATTCATAACCGATCGTGTGGCAAAGGCCTGCCAAGTAGTTGATCGGGACGTGTTTGCCCCAAAGTTCAACGACACTGCCAACTTTCGCTGCCGGAATATCCGTGACATCGATCGTGAGCATGTCCATGGCGACGGTCCCTGCGATCGGTGCATAGTGGCCTTCCACAAAGGTGGGGGCGCCGTCAGGCATGCTACGAGGATAACCGTCGGCATAACCACAAGCGACGATGGCGATGCGAGACGTTCGTTTGGCGACAAAGCGAGAGCCGTAACCCACGGCTTCACCCGCCGGAATCTCTTGAATGGCAAGAATCTTCGCTGATAACGTCATCGCAGGCTTCAAACC
>JAFNZB010000149.1 GCA_017383055.1 Burkholderiaceae bacterium
AGAGGAAATCGTCGTGTCGGTGCGGCTTTGATGACGTGCGAGCTTGCGAGCATGTGCTTCAGTCTTAAAGCTCTCAAGTGCTTCCAAGGCTTGAATTCGTTCGACGGTAGCCGCTTCCAAATAATCAAAACGCATGTCTTGCGATTGAGGAGCAGGCAAGCGTTGGAAGAAGCTATCGACGAAATAGGAATCGTTCAAGGGGATTTGATCGTTGGCGGCAATAAAGCCGATGTGACCCTTACGGTCTCGGACGATCAAGAGGGCAATCAAGTGACCGGGCGCATGCGTGCCTTTCGCTTTCAGATGCGACAAAACCTTATCGCGCGCCTGCACCAAAAGTGTGTGCGGACGGTAGTGATAAGGGTAAGAAAGCTCGCTCGGTGCGGCTTTGATGTCGGAGGTGTGAAGCGAATGGAACATGGTCGTTAATCATAGCAAAAACAAAGGGGAGCCGAAGCTCCCCAGTGTTAAATCAGGCTGTCAAATTAAGACAAACCGACAATCTTGCCGTCAACGACATCGATGCGCAAGGCAGCCGGAGACTTCGGCAAGCCCGGCATACGCATGATGGCACCCGTCGTAGCCACGACGAAACCGGCACCGGCGTTGAGGATCAAGCGTTGGACCGGCAACGTGAAGCCCTTCGGAGCACCGAGCAACTTCGGTTCGTGAGACAAGGAGTACGGGGTCTTGGCAACACAGACCGGGAGCTTATCGAAGCCCAATTCTTGGAGTTGCTTCAAGTCCTTTTGAGCAGCCGGAGCGAGTTCGATACCGGCAGCGCCGTAGACCTTCGTAGCCAACTTTTCGATCTTCGTGACGACATCGTCATCGGCTTCGTAGGAGAAGTTCAACGGCTTGACTTCTTCGGCAGCTTCCATCACTTGCTTGGCCAATTCCATTGCGCCCTTACCGCCGTCGACGAAACCGTCGCAAACGGCAAAGCGAACGCCGCGTGCGGCGCAGTGAGCACGGATGATTTCGATTTCTTCTTCCGTGTCCGTGTGGAAGTGGTTCAAGCTCACAACGATGTTCGGGCCGAATTGGCTCAAATTGTCAAGGTGAGCGTCCAAGTTGCAGATACCGGCCTTCAATGCTTCCACATTGGGCTTGCCGATTTCGGGCAACGGAACGTTACCGTGCCACTTCAAGGCCTTCGTGGACGTCACGATCACGATGGCTGCCGGGTTGAGGCCGGCCATACGGCACTTGATGTTGATGAACTTTTCTGCGCCCAAGTCGCTACCGAAACCGGCTTCGGTGATAGCCCAGTCGCCCAAAGAGAGAGCGGCCTTCGTAGCCATCACGGAGTTACAACCGTGAGCGATGTTGGCGAACGGACCGCCGTGGACGAAAGCGAGGTTACCTTCCAACGTTTGAACGAGGTTCGGCTTGATGGCTTCAAGCAAGAGAGCCATCAAAGCGCCCGTGGCACCGAGTTCCTTACACGTGTAAGCGGAACCGTCACGCTTGATGCCGACCACGAGAGCGTCGATACGGCGACGGAGGTCTTCTTGGTCGCTTGCCAAGCAGAGCACTGCCATCAATTCGCTGGCGACCGTGATGTCAAAACCCGTTTCCGTCGGGATACCGTTAGCCGGGCCACCGAGACCGGAGACGATGTTACGGAGCATGCGGTCGTTCAAGTCGACGACACGACGCCAAATGACTTGCTTCAAGTCGACTTGACCTTGATGACGAGCGTTGTCGATCATGGCAGCCAACAAGTTGTTAGCAGCGGAGATGGCGTGGAAGTCACCCGTGAAGTGCAAGTTGATGGCTTCCATCGGGAGCACTTGAGAGTAACCGCCGCCGGCTGCGCCGCCCTTCATACCAAAGCACGGGCCAAGAGACGGTTCGCGCAATGCGACAACGGCGTTTTCGCCCAATTGCTTGAGACCTTGCGTCAATGCGATGGAGGTGGTGGTCTTACCGGAACCGGCAGGCATACCGCTCGTGGCCGTCACCAAGATGAGCTTACCCTTGGGTTGGCGATGAGCTGCCAATTGCACCTTGGCCTTGTCGCGACCGTACGGTTCGAACTCTTCGTCGGCCAAACCGGCTTCATGAGCCAAATCGTCGATGCGCTTGAGCTTGGCGGCCTGTGCAATTTCGATATCAGATAACATGGGAGTATCTCCAAAAAACAAAAGACAAAAAACAATAGAAATCTTTCGCGACCGATCACGTTGGAATCCAACACATTCCAACTTAGGAGAACTGAAGACGGATCGGTCATTGGTCATCGGGAACGAAACGAAAGTCTGCGGTCGATTCCCAAAAGTCGATCAATTAAGTATGCCTGAAAAAAAAGGAAAATAGGTCTTTCGGAAACGCCGATCGGGCATGAATTCTTTAGTTGATCGTGATTTCTAAAGATGAGGCCTTCTGCGAAGAGGAAAAAAGTCAATAAAGGCTAAAAAGGGCGCCGTTTAGAGTGTCGTTCTTAATATTGGGCGGAGTGTTCTTGGAAAGTAGGATTATTCTAAATTGGAATAGTTTGTTGACGGAGAATCTCATAGAAACCCATCGTTAACAAATCAAGAAGCTAAAATGAGTCCGTTAAACTTTGTTCGAATTTTTTTTCGGAGGGAACTCACATGTGGGATCTTTTGCTTAAAGGTGCAACGGTCGTCGATCCGTTGAATCGTCTTGAAGGTGTTTATGACGTCGCTATCGAAGGCGGCAAGATTGCTGAAGTCGGTAAGGATTTGCCGGCCGGTTCCGCTAAGGTCGTTGAAGACTACACGGGCAAGATCTTGCAACCGGGTATCATCGACAGCCACGTTCACTTGGGCGAAATTTGGGGTTCTCCGTACGGCTTTAAGATGTTGGCCATGTGCGGCGTGACGACGGCTTTGGATATGGCCGGTCCGATGGATAACGTGTTGGGTAACATCCCGACGTACGGTGCCGGTATCAATACGGCTATCCTTCAATTTGCATCGCCTCCGTTCACGTTCAAGAACAATGAGCCGACCAAGCAAGAAATGGAAGAATTGATCGACAAGTCCATGAACGACGGTGCACTCGGTGTGAAGTTGTTGGGCGGTCACTATCCGCTCAAACCCGATGTGTCTTCGCTCTTGATCAAGACCGCTCTTGAACGCTCCGCTTACATCGCATGGCACGCCGGTACGAGCGAACACGGTTCCAATATCGAAGGTATGCGTGAAGCCGTTGAAATGAGTAAGGGCAACTTCTTGCACTTGGCTCACATCAATGCTTATTGCCGCGGCGCTATCCGTCCGGAAGCTGTCGAAACGCAAGAAGCCATCGACATGCTCTTGGCTAATCCGCACATCCATTGCGAAAGCTATGTCTCTCCGCGTAACGGTACGCGTTTGACGTGTGCTGAAGACGGTAAGATCCAATCCAAGGTGACGGGCAACTGCTTGCGTCGCTTCGGCTTCTCCGAAGACCGCGAAGGCGTGCGTGCCGCTCTCTTGGCTAATAAGGCATTCGTCGTTTATGACGCCGGTGGCTACTCTGACTTGGCTACGGGTGAAGTCGGTTTGAAGATGTGGGAAGACGCTAACTCCGACGTCGGCGGTTCCTTCAACATCAACCCGCCGGTGCCGCGTATTTGGTTGGCAGAAGCCAAGCGTCCGGACGGCAGTTTCGTCGTTGACGCATTGTCCACGGACGGTGGTTGCATCCCGCGTAACGTGTTGTTGAGCCAAGGTCTCTCGCTCGTGAAGTTGGGCGTTTTGACGTTGCCTGAATACGTTGCTAAGACGAGCTTGAATGCTGCTCGCATGCTTCGCTTGGAAAACAAGGGTCACTTGACCCCGGGCGCTGACGCCGACATCACGATCTATGACTTCGAAACGCAAACGCCGGTCGCCTCCTTCGTGATGGGTCAACCGGTCTTGAAGAACGGTGAAGTCGTCGGTAAGGGCGGTACGGTCATTTGTACGGAACGCGGTGAAAAGGCCATCCGTGAACGCGGTTTGGGTTGCATCGTCGTCGATCCGGCTAAGAAGGTCGAACGCTTTATCGTCTAATCGTCACGGCTAGATGACTTGATCCCCGATTTAAAAAATCGGGGATCAATTTTTTTTCAAAAAGCCCTTGCATTTTCTTTTTTTGCTCTATACAATGCTCCTTCTCTTTCGGGGGTATAGCTCAGTTGGTAGAGCACTTGCATGGCATGCAAGGGGTCAGCGGTTCGAACCCGCTTACCTCCACCACAATTGAATTGTTCCAGGGTCCCCATCGTCTAGAGGCCTAGGACACAACCCTTTCACGGTTGGTACCGGGGTTCGAATCCCCGTGGGGACGCCACTTAAATTAGCAACCATACGGTTGCTATTTTTGTATCTACGCTTCCTTTTCCATCATGGACTTCTCGCTCACCGAGTCGCTCAGTGCGCTCTTTGTTTCGGCATTCATCGCCTCGACCGTTTTTCCGGGCGGCAGCGAAGTCGTGTTGGTGGGGGTGTTGCATCAATTTCCTGAAAGCCTTCACTCGATCCTTTGGGTTGCCACCCTTGGCAATACCTTGGGTTCGATGACTTCTTACGTTTTAGGTCGACTTTTTCCCAATAAAGCCGAGAGCCGTGCAATCGAGCAGGTAAAAAAATACGGCGCTGTAGCGCTTGTGATGGCGTGGGTGCCGCTGATTGGGGATGCCTTGCCGATTGCTGCCGGTTGGTTGCGTCTTTCTTGGTGGAAGTCGCTTTTGTGGATCGGGCTCGGTAAGTTCTTGCGTTATGCGGCCATTGCTTACGGTTTCGCGCAAATTTTCTAACAAATCAGGCACTCATCTAAGGAAAGACGCTCGTCTTTCCTTTATTATTTCTAGGTTAATGTGATGGCTTTTTGTTTTGTTTTCCTAGCCATCCAAAGGAACCGATTACATGCGAATTTTGATCTCCAATGACGACGGTTACTCCGCACCGGGCATTAAGGCGCTGGCTCAAGCCATGAAGCGCTTCGGTGAAGTGACGATCGTTGCCCCCGAATTCAATCAAAGCGGTGCGTCTAATTCATTGACGCTCACGCGCCCTCTCTTAGTCAACAAAATCGAAGACGGTGTGTTTGCCGTCAACGGTACCCCGAGCGACTCCGTGCACTTGGCATTGACGGGCCTTTTGGATGAAAAGCCCGATTTGGTCGTCTCCGGTATCAATTGCGGTCAAAACATGGGTGAAGATACCTTGTATTCCGGCACGGTGGCCGCCGCCATGGAAGGGTATTTCATGGGGATCGATTCGATCGCCTTTAGCCAGATCAATCGTGGTTGGAAGCACTTGGACGATGCCGCTCGTGTGGCGCAAATCATCGTTGAGCGTTTCTTGGAAAAGAAAAACACGACGTATCCCAATTTGTTGAACGTCAATATTCCGAATTTGCCCTTCGAGGAATTGGAGGGCATTGTGACGACGCGTTTGGGTCGTCGTCATCATGCACAAAATGCTATTTATGAAATGAGTCCGCGCGGCTTCCCGATTTACTGGATCGGCCCGGCCGGTCAAGCAAAGGACTTTGCTGAAGGCACGGATTTCTGGGCTGTGGGCCAAAATGCCGTGTCGGTCACGCCCTTGCAAGTGGACTTAACGAATTACTCGGCCGTGGGTCTCGTCGATCAATGGATGGGCTCCGAGCTCTAACGGTTTTCTAGGAAATTGAATTATGAAGATTCGTCTTTTAGCCGGTGCGGTCGCGATGGCTGCCGCTTTGTCTGGTTGTAGCTCCATGTTGGAGTCTACCCGTGCGCCGATCTATGACTACGGTACGGGTGAGCGCCCTGTGGAAATGACGGGTGCGACCTATTTGGTGCAACCGGGCGATACGCTCTATAGCATCGCTACGCGCAACGGTTGCAATCCGACCGAATTGGCTCGCGCTAACGGTATTTCCGATCCGACGACTTTGCGCGTCGGTACGGTTCTCAATTTGACGCTCGGTCGTATCGAACCGGTTCAAGAAATCACG
>JAFNZB010000150.1 GCA_017383055.1 Burkholderiaceae bacterium
GATCCAAACGAGCAATCGTCAAAAGTTGCTGAACCAGACGGGTCGCGCGCTCGATGCCTTCATGCAAACGGGAAAAGGCTTTTTGTTGGGCTTCGGGTGTCTTAGCACGTTCAGCCAATTGAATTTGAAGTTTTAAGGCGGTAAGCGGAGTGCGAAGCTCATGGGCAGCATCGGATGCAAAGCGACGTTGGCTCTCAAGGCTTTCTTGTAATCGTGTTAAAAGCCCGTTTAAGGCGGAAACCAGTCCGAGCGCTTCTTGGGGTAAGCCTTCGGTTGGGATCGGTGCCAATGAGGTAGGTGATCGCTGTGCAACAAGTTTGGCGGTTCTGTTTAGCGAGGAGAGGCCTTGGCCGACTACTAACCAAACGGCAATGGCTAAGAAAGGCAATAAAAGGACCAAAGGTTGCAAAATATGCAGTGCAGAACTAAAGGCTAAACCGACTCGAACATCAGTGGGTTGGGCAGAGACGATAATGGTCTTGTCTGCGACCAATGTGTACAAACGCCAAGTTTCACCATCATGTCGAATCGTGGAAAAGCCGGTTTGTTCGGCATAGGGGAAGGGCGTAATTTTGTGCGAGACGTGGACGCTTTTGGTTTCACGATCAATTAATTGCACGACAAATCGCTGTTCGCTACGGTCAACTTGACGTAATTCATGTTTGTTCGTTGCAACGTGGCTCTCCAAAGAGATGGCCACTTGTTGCAGTTGCATGTCCAAAAGACTGTCAACTTGACCACGAGCGGAGATGAATGTCATGTAAGTGGCTGCAATCCCAGTGAGTAGCACCACGATTGCGAAAGTCCAAAGCAAACGATCTCGAATGGAATACACGGCTTAGCACTCCAAAATGTAACCTACACCACGTACGGTTTTGATTGCGCCTTCGGAGAGCTTTTTGCGAAGGTGGTGAATATGAACTTCAATGGCATTGGAGCCGATGGAGGTGTCCCAGTTGTAGAGTTTTTCCTCCAATTGGGCACGAGACAGTACTAAGCCGGGGCGTTCGGCTAAGGCCAAAAGCAAGGCGAATTCTTTGCTCGAAAGGATGATGGGGTTGCCGTCGAAAATGACTTCGTGCGTTGCCGGCTTGATGGTTAAACGACCACGTTCGATTGTTGGTTCTGCGCGACCTGCTGAACGGCGTAAAAGTGCACGAATACGCGCAAACAATTCGTCCAAATCGAACGGTTTGATGAGATAGTCGTCAGCGCCGGCATCCAAACCTTTGATGCGATCGTCTACGGTATCACGTGCGGTCGTGACCAAAACGGGTGTGAGATTGCGCTCGGCTCGTAACTCTTCAAGTACGCGAATCCCGTCTTTACCCGGAAGCCCCAAATCTAAAACGACTAAGGCGAACGGGGTCGTGCGCAATGCTAAGAGGGCGGAGTGTCCGTCTTGGACCCAATCCACAGCATAGCCTTCATCTTTTAAACCATCGGCAACGCTTTCGCCGATCATCAAGTCGTCTTCAACTAACAAAATACGCACAAAAATCTCCCTGTCCGATGTTTTTCGCTGACATACAAGAAGTGTATTGAAATGCGCCGAAAAATCGTAGCAAATTCAGGGATACTGTAAAAA
>JAFNZB010000151.1 GCA_017383055.1 Burkholderiaceae bacterium
AATCTTCAAAGATGTGACGCATCGCCGAGGCGATCGAGCCGCTTAAAGCCAATAATGTTTGAGAGCCCTCTTTTTCCAAATCCCAAAGACGTTGCAATTCCGACCAGAAGGCAGGACGGAAACGGTCGATTTCTTGGCATTCGTCGATGATCACATTGAGTCGTTGTTGTTTGGAGTAATCCAAAACGAACTCTAAAACGTCGATCAATCGCTTCAAGGGCGGCAAATATTTTAATTGCAGCTTATCGCCGATTTCCGTTAACCAACGTTGAGCCAATTGCTCTTCCAAAGCGTACTTTGTGACAAAAAAGTACAAGCACGGTACGCTGTCTTGTTGGCAAGTGTGCAATAACAAACTGGTTTTGCCGACACGACGACGGCCGGTCACGACCAACATGCGGCTTTTTTTCGTTTTTTCAACCAAGCTCATCAATCGCTTGATTTCTTTTTGTTCTGTTTCTCGATCGTAAAAAGTCATTTTCGCAGCATTAATGTAATGGTTGTAATATTACCGTCATAATATTATGGCTGTAATATTATGACTGTAATATTAGAAGGGCGGATGATTTTTGGGTCTAAAAACAGAAATAGGTGGTTATTTTGCAAGTTTTTTTTGGATTATGCCTTCTTAGCTTCTTTGGCTAAAAGAAGCCACAAAGCCACCGCACTTGATGCCGCTGCGATCATCCAAAAGCCCGTGTGATAGTAACCGAGACTTTCGTGCAATTTGGCAAAGATCATCGTCATCACGATCGAGACCGTGTAGCCGAAAAAGATCATGCTACCCGTAGCAAGACCGGCTTGACCGGCGGGGGCTTCACGGGCGGTTTGCGCTAAAAGCACACCGTTCCAGCCAATGGCGGACGCCCCTAACACAAAGACGGTGACGAGGATGATGGCTTCGGGCCAATCGTTTGTGAAGAAAGTCAGTACCACGCAGCAAGCCGCCATCAAAAAGCCCAGGAGGATGAGCGTGAGTTTGGGCGAGCGGATATAGTCGGCAAAGACGCCCCAAAAGACACGGCCCACGATGCCGCCCGCGCCCACGGTGCTCATCGCCAGTCCGGCAAAGACCATCGAAAAGAGCACGTCTTCGACCAAAAACGCGACAAGATACGTAAAGACGCACATCTGTACCGCATTAAAGACCGACCCCACTACCAAGAGGCGTCGCAAGGGCGCATGAGTGAGCGTCAAACGCAAAGAGCTCACTAGCGTTTGAAGGCTAAAACGAGCGCTCGGATCCGTGTGATCGTCAAGTTCTTTGCGGCGATACATCGTGGCAATCACGATCACGACGCAAAGGGCGGCGACCAACAAGGGACCGGCTCGCCAATCGTTCATCCAAAGCACAAAACCGGGAATCGCAAAACCCGTAATCGCACTTCCCAACGGCACGGCCGTTTGCTTGAAAGAAAACACAAAGCCCATGCGGTTTGCCGGGGTCTTGTGTGCCAAGATGTCGCTAGAGGCCGGCGTAATCGGGCCGTAACTAAATCCTAATAAGACCGCGCCCAAGGCCATGATCCAGAGATTGCCGCTAGAGGAGAGCACAAGCCCCAAGGCGGCAAGTAAGAGACAAAACTGCGAGACGTGCACGCCCCCGAATCGTCGCACGAGCATCCCGCCGATCACGGCCGCAAAGGAACCTGCCACATAGATGCAGCAAACGTAGGTGCCGATCAGAGAGCTTTCTACCCCCATTTGCTGGGCCACCATCGGGGCGATGCAAGACAAGACGACCGTGGCGGCGGTAGCCATGACGTGGATACTCATCGTGGTGATGAGCGTGTGACGAATTGAACTCACGATAACCAACGAAAACGAAGCTTTAGTTGATAAAACTATAAGCTTTCGAGGCAAAAACGGTCTTAGTGATTACGACAAGGAAAAGAAAATGCCCGAGGAGGAAACCTCGGGCATTGGTCTAACCGTTAATTAGCGAAGTGCCAATTAGAGTTCGTTGACGTGTTGCAAGCAGTAGAGCACGACGTCCATGGTCGGAGCGAGCGTGTCGATGTGCAACGTTTCTTCGGTCGTGTGAGCGCCCGTGAGCGTCGGACCCAAGCAGATCATTTGCATACCTTCGCGCTTGCTGGAGAACCAGGACGGTTCGAGACCGGCGTGGATGGCAACGAGTTCGGCTTCAACACCGATCGTCTTGTAAGCCTTTTCAGAGAGCTTCAAGAGCGGGGTGTTGGGATCGCCGTCCCAACCCGGATACTTGCTCATCACGCTCATTTCGTAGCCGTACTTACCGGATTCGGCACCGAAATCGGCTTCGAGCTTGTCGACATCAGCCGTCACGCAGGAGCGAGAAGACGTACCGACTTCAGCAGCACCCGCAGCCAATTGGAACACACCGATGTTGGAAGACGTTTGCACCAAGCCTTCGATCTTCGGGCTCATGGCCAAGACGCCTTGCGGGAGGTAGTCGACCAAAGCCAAGAGAGCGGCGGAGTCTTCGACCGTCAAAGCCTTCAAGCCTTCAGAAGCGACTTCCGTCATCACGACTTCCATCTTTTCCAACGGATAAGCTTCGACCAATTGAGCTTGAGCAGCAGCCACGGCAGCCTTCATGGCTTCGACCTTGGCCGTTTCGACGGCAAACGTCATGGAGCCGTTTTGGCTGATGGCGTTGAATGCGGCACCGGCCTTCACTTCAACGAGCTTGACGTCACCGATGGCCTTGACCATCGTCGTCAAAGCGACGGCAGCGTTCAAGCGATTGCGGTGGATGTCCATACCGGAGTGACCACCCAAGAGGTTGTCGACCTTGATTTGGAAGACCGTTTCATCGGCACCGACTGCCACCGTTTCGTGCGTCTTCTTCATGGAAGCGCGCAAGTTACCGGCGCAGGAGTAGCAAACTTGGTTTTCTTCTTCCAAGTCGATGTTGATCAAGTAGTCGCAATCAAGGGAAGCCGGATCCAAAGCGGCAGCACCGTGAAGACCCACGTCTTCGTCAGCCGTGAAGAGGCAGCGGATCGGACCGTGACCGACGTTGCCCGTGACGATGGCCAAGGCGGCGGCGACACCGATACCGTTGTCAGCGCCCAAGGACGTACGATCGGCCGTCATCTTGTTGCCGTTGATGATCGGCGTGATGCCTTGTGTCATGAAGTCGATGTCGTTATCGGACGTTGCCACGCAAACCATGTCCATGTGAGCTTG
>JAFNZB010000152.1 GCA_017383055.1 Burkholderiaceae bacterium
CCATTCGGGATGGAAAGTTTCCGTCAAGTATTAATCCCCAAACTCACGGTTCCGACTCGATTGCGACGACTTTTTATCGTGGGAGCAGCCGCCTACATCGGAGCTTGGGGCATCGGTAGTTTCTTCCAAGGCTTTAGCGCCACGATGAGTTCCATAGCTTTTGGCACCTCGAGTACATTTTTGGCTGCCATGACGTATTTGATTTTGATGATCCCCAATACGACAACGGGCCTGATTATCGGACGCTTTAATGCCGCTCGTGTCTTAAGAGTAGTCGTGACGATTTTGCTTGTGGCAAGCGCCCTTATTTTCTATAGCCTCAATCAATCGTGGGCCACGGGCTTTTTGCTCGTCGTTGCGCTTTTGGGTGTGGCCAATGGCGGTTGCTGTACGGCAGGTCTCAAGATCGTGATCCAAGACACAACGTTAGAGGAGCGAGCCGGTACGATCGGTGCCATCTATCTTTCGGCTTACGTCGGTAGCGGCATCCCCAACCTCGTCATCGGTCAATTGGGTAAAACGACCTCCATGGACACGTTGGGAATCGGTTATACCTTCTGGAGCTTTTTAGCATTCGCCATCGTACACGGTATGCTTTTTTGGATCCGACAAACAGCCTCTGACACGGAAAAGAAGGCCGTGCTTTAACACAAAAAAAACACAAAATACAGGGGGCGGACCGAAAAACGGTCCGCTTTTTCGATTCTTGCTCAAAATCAAAGAAAACCCTTCAGCGTTTCCCCTGATAAATTCTCTTTCACCCATTCAAACCCAATACAATCCACAGTAAGAAATTGTGTCGACCGTAGGGATGGTGTTTTTTCTTTTCGCCAATAACAGCAGAAGTATCATCACGACCATCGATACGAATTCCCCCTCTCATTTAACAAAAGGCATCTGCCGAAAAGGTGGGATGCTCGAAACCGAATGAAAAAATCTGACTTTCCGGTCATCGCCATCATCTACGCCATCGGCTTTTGGTTCTTGGCAATGACAATGGATCTGCCTGAAGAAGCGCAGACATATCCGCTCGTGTTGATCACGGCGCTTTTGTCCGTGAACACGCTCTACATGGTTCGACAAGTCATCTCCTGGCGTAAGACCCGTGTCATCGAAAACGACGTTGCCAAGACGTTCAGTACTTTCATTCCCGTCCAGTTTTTCGGTGTGGTCGCCTTCTGTGTGGGTTACCTCATCTTGATGGATCTCACGGGCTACTACTTGACGACCTTTATCTATCTCGTCGGCTCCATGCTTTTCTTGAAAGTCCCGAAATTGCATATCGCCATTACGGTGGCAGCCATGGCATTGATGACGTTCTTGGTCTTTACGTGGTTCTTGAAGGTGCCGCTTCCGGTCGGTACCGTGTTTGGCGGTTAAGGAGAGAGCATCATGATGGAAACTTTAGGCATGATGGGTGCGGGCCTTTTAAATGCATTGGCTCCCATTAATCTCTTTGCAATCATCGCTTCCACGACCTTAGGGATCGTGATCGGTTGTTTACCTGGCTTGTCCGCCGCCATGGGCGTGGCCCTTCTTTTGCCGGTCACGTTCGGTATGGATCCGGGCACGGGTTTGATCGTCTTGGGCGGTATCTATTGCGGCGCCATCTTCGGTGGTTCCATTAGCGCCATTTTGATCCACACGCCGGGTACGCCCGCTTCTGCCGCAACGGCTCTTGAAGGTTATCAAATGACGTTGCAAGGCAAGGCCGCCAAGGCTTTGGCCGTTGCATGCTTTGCCTCCTTCTTCGGCGGCTTGATGAGTTGTATCTCCCTTTACTTCTTCTCGCCGCTTTTGGCCGAACTCGCCATGCAGTTTAAGAGCCCTGAATACTTCTGGCTCTCGATCTTCGGTTTAACGGTGATTGCCGGCGTCTCCTCCAAGTCCATTTTGAAGGGCCTCATGTCCGGTATCTTGGGTCTTTTGATCTCCACGATCGGTATGGACCCGATGGAAGGGGTGGAACGCTTCATGATGGGTCAAGACACGCTCTATAACGGCGTGAACGTGACCTGTGCTTTGATCGGTCTTTTCTCGATGAGTCAAGTGCTTATCTTGGCTGAAAAGAAGATTGTCCAACGCGCCAAGGCTGCCAAGATTACCGACAAGATGTCGATCACCAAGGGCGAAGTCAAGCGCTTGCTTCCGACCTGCACGCGTTCTTGGATCATCGGTAACATCTTGGGCATTTTGCCGGGTGCAGGTGCCACGATCGCTTGCTTTATGGGTTACAACGAAGCTCGCCGCTTCTCCAAGTATCCGGAAGAATTCGGTAACGGTTCCATTGAAGGCGTGGCCGGTTCTGAAGCCGCCAACAACGCAGTGACGGGCGGTTCCTTGATTCCGACCTTGACCTTGGGTATTCCGGGTGAATCCGTGACGGCCGTTTTGATGGGCGGTTTGATCATCCACGGTTTGCAACCGGGTCCGGAACTCTTCACGACCTATGCCGGTATGACGTACACCTTCTTCGGCGGTTTCGTCTTCGTGCAATTTGCGATGCTCATCATCGGTTTGTGGGGTTGTCGTGTTTTTGCCAACATCTCGCGCTTGTCCGACAGTATCCTCATTCCGTCGATCTTCATCTTGTGCGTCGTGGGCTCTTACGCCATCCACAATAACTTCGTTGAAGTGATCATCATGTTCATCTTCGGCTTCATCGGCTACTTTGTGCGTAAGTTCGATTTGAACGCCGCCGCCATCGTGCTCGGTCTTATCTTGGGTCCGATCGGTGAAAACGGTTTGCGTCGTTCCTTGATTTTGAGCGATGGCGATCCGACGGTGCTCTTTTCCACGCCCTTGTGCTGGATGTTGATCGTGATGTGTGTTTTGGGTGTCTTCTCGCCGTACTTGATGGCTAAGTGGACGAAGATCAAGGAACACTAACGAGTAACAAGGATTACAATATCCGTTAAACACAAGACAATTCCTGAAGGATCTTTCATCTTGTGTTTAAAACTTGAATGAAAAGGTCCTTCAGACAACCTATTTGGTGTTAATCAACTCTTCTTAAGGGGATGTATGATGAAAAAAGTATTGTTGACAGCTGCTCTTACGATGGCTCTCCCGATGGCTGCATTCGCATGGCAACCGACGGCTGACGTCAAGGTGATCGTTGCTTACAAGGCCGGTTCCGGTACGGACACGGGTGCTCGTCTTTTGATGAGCCAAGCCGAAAAGTTTGTTGGTAAGACCTTGGTCATCAACAACTTGCCGGGCGCTGACGGTAAGATCGGTTGGAAGGAATTGGTCACGGCTAAGCCTGACGGCCACACGATCGGCTTCATCAACTTGCCGACGTTCACGACCTTGGCTGCTCAAAAGGGTGCACCGTTTGCCGTGGCAGACATCGTTCCGATTGCTAACCACTTGACGGAAACCGGCGTTGTCGTCGTGAAGGCTGACAGCAAGTGGCAAACGATCCAAGACCTCGTGGCAGAAGCCAAGAAGACGGGCAAGCTCCGCGCTTCCACCAACGGTAACAAGGCTTCCAACCACACGGCTGCTCAATTGTTCGCCAAGAGCGCCAAGTTTGACTACAAGGCCATCCCCTACGGCGGTACGGCTGACCAATTGCTCGCTTTGCGTCAAGGCGAAGTCGACTTCTCTTGCGCTAAGGTTGCTGACGTCGCTAAGTTGACGACGGGCGACAAGCCCGAACTTCGCGTTTTGGCTGTCTATGACACGCAACGCACGAAGGAATTCCCGAATGCTCCGACGCTCGGTGAAGTCGGTTACTACGGCGAATGGTACGGTTCCGGTCGTGCATTGGTCGCTCCGAAGGGCATGAAGCCTGAAGTCGTCCAATACTGGGTCGAAACGATGAAGAAGGTCATGACGGATGCTGCTGTCGTCGAAGCTCACAAGAAGGCCGGTTTGAACTTGGACTACAAGGGCCCGAAGGAATTGGGCGACTTGATCAAGGCTCAAGAAGTCTTCGCACGTGACGTGATCTCTACGCTCTACTAATCGCGTAACATCCTAATCATCCATTAAGGATTGATTGCTACCCTGTGAGA
>JAFNZB010000153.1 GCA_017383055.1 Burkholderiaceae bacterium
CGTCAAGTGACGAGAGTAGTTTTCAATGCCTTTGCAGAACCCCACTTGATCGAGCATTTCCAAATCAAAAAGCGTGCGTTGCTCCAAGCGTTGTGCTTCAACGAGTTTGCCTTCCGAGAGGAACAACTTCTTTCGTTCACGAAGTTCGGCTTTGATCGTGTCCATCGCGCGCACGATCTCATCGCGAGGCGTGACATAGTGGCTCGCTGGATAGATTACAAAGCGGGGAACTTTTTGTACGACGACACCCGTTAACGGGTCAAAGAGATAGATCGCATCGACCTCATCGTCAAAGAGTTCAAAGCGCACGGCCATTTCGGCGTGTTCGGCCGGAAACACGTCGATCGTGTCGCCGCGAACACGGAATTGCCCACGGGCAAAATCCATGTCGGTGCGCTTATATTGCATCTTCACCAACTGCGAGATGAAATCGTTACGAGACTTCACGTCACCCGTACGCATGATGAGTCGCATCTGCGTGTAACTTTCGGGCTTACCGATACCGTAGATCGCCGAGACAGTCGCCACGATGATCGTATCGCGTCGCTCAAGCACACTTTTAGTCGCAGCCAAACGCATCTGCTCGATGTGCTCGTTAATGGCTGAGTCCTTTTCGATGAAAAGGTCACGCGAGGGCACATACGCTTCCGGCTGATAGTAGTCGTAGTAGGAAACGAAGTATTCGACGGCGTTATTGGGGAAAAATTCGCGCATTTCGGAGTAGAGCTGCGCAGCCAACGTTTTGTTGGGTGCCATGATGATGGCGGGCACGCCCTGTTGCGCGATGACATTGGCCATCGTAAACGTCTTCCCCGAACCCGTCACGCCCAAGAGCGTTTGGAATGCCAAACCGTCTTCCAAGCCTTCGGTCAATTGACGGATGGCTTCGGGTTGGTCGCCCGAGGGCTCATACGGTGCATGAAGCTCAAAGGGCGAATTAGGGAATTTTTTGACGATGACGCTCACGTTTGTCCTTTCAGTCAACAATCTCAGTGCAACGAATAATACTAATCCAACTCAAAGGAAAAAGTGCACTAAAGCAAACACTTCGGTACAATTCGCACCACTTCAATCAAAGGATTTTTTAAGATGGCCAATTATTGGGATACCCAAGACGATCAAGACGAAGACGATGTCGGTTACGACCGCCCGAGTAAGTCTCAAATCAAGCGTGAACTCGAAGCGCTCCAAGACCTCGGTAAGGAAATGACGGGCTTGCCGCGTGATACGCTCAACCGTATCCCGTTGCCCGAAGACGTGCGTGATGCGATCGACGAATACGCCAAGATGCGCTCGTTCGGTGCCAAGCGTCGTCAATTGCAATTGATCGGTAAGTTGATGCGCAACCTCGACTACGATGCCGTTCGCCAAGCCATCGACATGGCCACCGGTGAAAGCAAGGCCGCCGTTGCCGCTCACCACAAGGCCGAACGCATGCGCGACCGTCTCTTGACCGAAGACGCTTATTTGACGGACTTCATCGCCCAATTCCCGGACGTGGACGTTCAAGCGTTGCGTCAAATGATCCGCACCGCCAAGAAGGAAGCTCAAACGAATAAGCCGCCGAAGACCGCTCGAGAACTCTATCGTTTCTTGCACGCCTTGGTCGTGCCGAAGTTCGACCTCTACAAGAAGGAAGAAACGGAAGAAGACGAAGAGTAATCTTCGACTCCAACCCCATTTAAAAAAGGAGAGTTCACACATGAACTCTCCTTTTTTTCTTATGCGTTAGCTACTTCTGCCCTCAAAGCTCTGAGAGTGAGTTTCAAATGATTTTTGACGGCCTCGGTCCTC
>JAFNZB010000154.1 GCA_017383055.1 Burkholderiaceae bacterium
AGAAAAAGTGGCTGAAGCCCATGAATTGGCCACGAAGATGAAGACCCTTTGGGGCGATCGTTTCTATTTGGAATTGCAACGAGCAGGCCGTCCGACCGATGAAGCGGTGGTGCGTCATCACTTGAACATTGCCTCGCATTTGGACATTCCGGTCGTTGCGACCCATCCGATCCAGTTCTTGGAGCAAAAGGATTTTGAGCCGCATGACATCCGTGTGTGTATCGCACGGGGTGACGTGTTGGCTGATAAGTCGCGCCCGAAGATTTACACCGATCAGCAGTATTTGAAGTCGCCCGAAGAGATGATCAGTCTCTTTGCGGACATTCCGTCTGCCATTGCCAATACGGTGGAAATTGCTAAGCGCTGTAACCTCGAGAAGGTGCTCAATAAGCCTTGTTTACCGTTGTTCCCGACGCCCGATGGCATGTCGCTTGACGATTACATCGATCAACTCTCGCACGAAGGCCTTGAGCAACGCCTCAACTTCTTATATCCCGATGCGGCCGAACGTGATCGCGTACGCCCCGAGTATTTGGAGCGCTTAAAGTTCGAGCTCGACATCATCAAGAAGATGGGCTTCCCAGGTTACTTCTTGATCGTGCAAGACTTTATCAATTGGTCCAAGAATAACGGTGTGGCCGTGGGCCCGGGGCGTGGTTCCGGTGCGGGTTCCCTGGTTGCTTATTCGCTTCGTATTACGGACATGGATCCGTTGCGTTACGACTTGCTTTTCGAACGTTTCTTGAATCCGGAACGTGTGTCCATGCCTGACTTCGATATTGACTTCTGTCAGTACAACCGTCAGCGCACGATCAATTACGTGAAGGACCAATACGGTGCGGAGGCCGTGAGCCAAATTGCCACCTTCGGTACGATGGGTGCCAAGGGTGTTTTGCGTGACGTGGGTCGTGTGTTGGGTCTCGGTTACTCGTTGTGCGACAAGGTCTCTCGTTTGATTCCGGCACAACCCGGTAAAAACGTGACGCTCGCTCAAGCCATCGAGCAAGTGCCCGATTTGAAAGAATTGATGGAAAAAGACGAGACGGTGCGAACGCTCGTCGAGCGCGCCCTTCCGTTGGAAGGTTTGGTGCGTAACTTGGGTATGCACGCCGGGGGCGTTTTGATTGCTCCGGGCAAGCTCACGGACTTCTGTCCTTTGTATGCGGCCGATGAAAATCCTGATAGCGTCGTCAGTCAATTCGACAAAAAAGACGTGGAAAACGTGGGTTTGGTGAAGTTCGACTTTTTGGGTTTGACGACGCTTACCATTCTCGAATTCGCGATGCGTTTTGTGCGTCAGTTGGATCCGAGCAATACGTTAAAGCTCGAAGAAATCCCGATCGATGACCGTGCGACCTACGACCTTTTCTGTGAAGGCAACACGTCAGCCGTGTTCCAGTTTGAAAGTGAGGGGATGCGCACGCTTTTGCGCCAAGCTCACCCTGACCGATTGGAAGACTTGATTGCATTAAATGCTCTGTATCGTCCGGGGCCGATGGACTTGATTCCGGAGTACATCGAATGTAAGCACGGCCGAAAAGAAGTGCATTATCCCGATCCGCGTCTGGAACCGGTGCTTTCTGAAACCTACGGCATCATGGTGTATCAGGAACAGGTGATGCGTGTGGCCCAGATCATCGGAGGTTACTCGCTCGGTGGCGCAGACTTGCTTCGTCGTGCCATGGGTAAAAAGCAAGTTGATGAGATGAAACGTCAACGAGCCATCTTCGTTGCCGGTGCCGTTGAACGCGGCATGGAAGAGGGTAAGGCGGGCGATCTTTTTGACTTGATGGAAAAGTTTGCCGGTTACGGTTTCAATAAATCTCACGCCTGTGCTTACGCTTACGTGGCTTATCAAACGGCCTACATGAAGCGTCACTATCCGGGTCCTTTCATGGCCGCCAATATGTGCTTGGTCATGGATTCGGGTGAAAAGTTAAAGGCGCTGATCGACGACTGTTTGGCAAACCAAATGTCGGTCTTGCCGCCCGATATCAATTTGAGTGACTGGGAATTTAAACCCACCTCGATGATGGAAATTCGCTATGGTTTGGGCGGTATCAAGGGCATTCCGAAGGAAACAGCCAAGGCAATCGAGCGAGAACGCAAGGCCAACGGTCCCTACAAGGATCTCTTTGATTTGGTGAGCCGTGTCGACCGTACTTTCTTCTCTCGTCGTACGTTGTTGTCCTTGGTCCAAGCCGGTGTGTTCGATTCGCTCGAACCCAATCGCGCCAAGCTCGCCGCCAACATCGATAATGCCATTTCGTTGAGCGAAAGCGAATCGGCCAATGCTGCGCAAGAAAGTTTGTTCGGTGATTTCACAGAAGACGTCGCGCCCGAATACGTAGACGCAAAGCCTTGGAGTGCCTTTAAGGAATTGTGTGCAGAACGAGACGTGATGGGTTGCTTGTTCCGCGGTCACTTCTTCGGTGCTTTTGAAGAAGAAGCGAAAAAACTCAAATGCACGCGTTTGATTGCCGTTCGACCGGCGAAAAAGGGTGATTTCCGAGCACCGTCCATCACGGTGGCAGGGGTCGTTTCCAATATTCGATCGAGCTTGAGTAAAGACGGCAAACCCATGGGGAGCTTCATCATCGATGACGGTACGGCACAGATGAGCGTTAACTGTTTCGGTGATTCGTGGTTGCAATTTAGAAACATCGTGAAAAACGATGAAGTGGTGTTTGTGACGGGACGTGCACGCGAGGACAAGTTCTCGCCAAGCGGAATCGGCATTGCCGGCAATCGCGTGGAAGTACCGGCCGTTCAACGAGCCAAGCAAAACATGGTGCTTGAGTTGACGATCACGGATCCGAATTTGGACTTTGATGCCTTACGAGTCTTGTTGCAAAGCCATAAGCCCGAACAAGACGACACGGGTTGCCGTGTTGCTGTCAAACTTCAAAACAAGCAATATCAAGGGGCTGTTTTGATGGGCAAGGAATGGCAGATTTATGCCGATCAATCGTTTGAAGACGAATTGGCTGAGTTTGCCGGTATGAGTTATCGATTCGTACCGAAAGAATCATTATCCTAAAATCGGTTCTGAAAGCAAAAATCCCAAGCGAAAGCTTGGGATTTTTGTTAGAAATCAGTGCATTAGTTTTTGCTCACGATTTCTTTGATTGCTTCAAGCACCTCTTGGACCGTGGGCC
>JAFNZB010000155.1 GCA_017383055.1 Burkholderiaceae bacterium
AGCCGTTAGCTTCAGCAATGCTCGTCACAAGAGCCTTGATGTTGGCTTCGACCAAGTCGCGGATTTCCGGCAAGAACGTACGGACCGTACCGCTCATCGTCAATTCGTGCGGCACGACGTTATTGGCCTTGAAGCTGCCGCAGTTGAAAGAGCACATGGAGACCACGGCACTTTCGATCGGGTCGACCTTACGAGAAACGATGGTTTGCAAAGCGTTGATGATTTGTGCACCGACCGGGATCGGGTCAATGCCCAAATGCGGACGACCGCCGTGCGTGCCCTTGCCCTTCAAGGTGATAAAGACGGAGTCGCTAGCGGCCTGCAAGGGACCGACCTTCATACCAATCGTACCCTTGGGGAGGTTGGGTTCGGTGTGACCGCCGTAGATTTCTTGGATACCGTATTTTTCGATCAAGCCGGCATCGACCAAGGCTTGAGCGCCCTTACCGATTTCTTCAGCGGCTTGGAAGACGAAAACGACCTTGCCCGGGAAGTCGCGATGAGCGGCGATCCAACGAGCGGCACCCAAAAGCCACGTCGTGTGACCGTCGTGACCACAGCTGTGGCTGTGACCCGGGATGACGCTGGCGTATTCTTTGCCGCAACCGTCATTCATGGGCAATGCGTCCATGTCGGCACGGATACCGATCGTAGCGCCTTCGCGCTCGCCCTTGACCACGGCGACAACGCAACCCTTGACGAGTTCGGTATCGATCTCATCGACACCCCAGGCGCGCAAATGTTCGCAAATCTTGCCAACGGTGCGTTCGGTCTCAAAACCGAGTTCGGGGTTTTGGTGCAAGTCACGACGGATAGCCGTCAATTCATCGGCCCAATCGGCTACGCCCGGCAAAAGGCGGTCAGCATGCAAAACGGTCATGGGAATACTCCTCACAGTCAAAAATAGTGTCTAACTTTTTCATTCTACGCTCCCGGAATGTCGAACGAATCAGGACTTTTTCTTAGTTAAGTTCGCCATCAGGTTTTGTCGTTAGGCTACACTCTCTTCTAGATTCATAATGAAAGATTGATTTGACCATGACAGCCACCACCGCCATCGTTCTTGTGAATACCGGTTCGCCCGAAGCGCCGACCGAAGAAGCGTTGCGCGTGTATTTAAAGGAATTCTTGAGTGACCCGCGTATCATCGAGATGCCGCGTTGGTTGTGGTTGCCGATCCTCAATCTTTTCATCTTGCCGTCTCGTCCGAAAAAGTCGGCCGAGCGTTATGCCAAGATTTGGACCGAGACCGGTTCGCCTTTATTAAATATCACTCGTCAAACGGTCGATGCGCTTCGTGATCGTTTATCCGACCGAGAAGACGTTCGCATTGAAATGGCCATGCGAGTGGGGCAACCGAGCATTGATCGTGTCACGCAAAATCTCGTAGCCGAAGGCGTTGAGCGTATCTATTACATGCCGCTTTTTGCGCAATACGCTACGCAAACGACCGAATCCATTTTGGATGCGATCAAAGAGACGATGACAAAATTGGGTGATCGTGCGCCTGAGTGGTCCAGTTTGCCTGCGTATTTTGACGATCCCCATTACATCAAGGCGATTGCCGAACAAACGCAAGCGCATCGTCGTGAAAGCCGTCATTTGGTGATCAGTTTTCACGGAATCCCGAAAAAGTGCACCGATCGCGGTGATCCCTATGAAGCGCAGTGCCACGCTACGGCACAATCTTTGGCCGATGCGTTAGGGTTAAAAGACGGGGAATATTCCATTGCGTATCAATCGCGTTTTGGGACCGATCGTTGGTTGCAACCCTATTTGCCCGGCCATTTGCGTCAGTTGGCTAAAGTCGGTATCCGTCAAATCGACATCGTGTGCTTATCATTTGCTGCCGACTGTCTGGAGA
>JAFNZB010000156.1 GCA_017383055.1 Burkholderiaceae bacterium
ATGCTAGGAATGAGTTTCGGATACGTACATGGCATCGGTTTTGTTCCTCAAAACCGAATCCTTCAAAAAGTGTTCTCTCCGATTGTGGCGTGGCCTGTGATGAGCTTCGGTTCTTGGATGGTTTTTATTGCTTAGAATTCTCCGCTAACAAAAAACGCGTAGTTCATTCACTACGCGTTTTTTTTCATTTTTCAAATACTAATGTTATTCGCGACGAAGTAACCATCCCAATTGCACTTGTGCCGTATTCACTGAATCAGAAAGCCAAGTCACGCCATCTTGTACCGTCACGGACAATTGCATTGTACGCTTCATAAGCTTGGCCAATTGCTCAACTTCTTCATCCGAAATGGTTGCCACTGAAAGTTTTTGAACCTTATTCATATCGACCCCCACCTGTTGCCACCACGGACCGATTCGATCTTCCCCGTAAGCGACAACAATAACCTCATCACTTCGACCTGCCGATCGACGAACAGTCTTCACATCAGGCGTACCAACCTCAATCCAGCGAGCAATATTGCCGGTATCGTCAATTTCCCATAAAGCCGCATCACCATCAGTCGAAAGCCCTCGACCAAACTCAAGTCGAGCATGCACGACACCGGCAAACAAGCAAAACGTCAACAAGCGAATCGCCAAACGCTCTTCCGTTTCGGACGGGTGACGAGCCAATGTGATGACATGATTGGCGTAATAACCGCGATCAATATCGGAAATATCGACATTTGCTTTGTAAATGGTTGCTCCGGCTGCCATGAAAAATCCTTTTTGAATAACGGGCGGTATCTTAGCACCAAAGAAAAAAGTCGGTTCTCTGCGAAAACCGACTTAACAAATGTTTTGATTAAAAGATAGCCCGACGCTGATTCAGTCGTAACCAACCGACGACAATGCGGTAACCAACCCAAATGCTCAATGCTAAAAAGCCAATCCACCACACAATCGGCCCCACAATGATGGCTGTCAAAATAAAACCTGCAATTGCCACCAAAATAGTCCAAATCATGCCGTACCAAAACGTTCGGATCTGCCAAGAAAAATGACTGTCCAAATAGGTGCCTCGAGCGTCTCCACGCATCACATAGTTGAGAACAACCGCAGCAATCGACGGCCATCCAAAAAGAAACGCCGACAAAACAGACCCTCCAGTCATCAAGCCGACCACAATGGACAACCCATGCAAAATGTACACAAGTTGCGTCACCAAAATCATGTTTTTGGTCGGTCCTTCATAAGGCGTAAGCGTCGACATTATGGCGATTCCTTTTTCACAAAATTTTGCTCTTGAAATAACTTTACACCGAAAAAAAATCTTTCAGATATTTGTACAAAAATTTTTACAGTATCCCTGAATTTGCTACGTTTTTTCAGTGCATTTCAATACACTTCTTGTATGTCTGCGAAAAACATTGGACAGGGAGAATTTTGTGCGTATTTTGTTAGTTGAAGACGATTTGATGATCGGTGAGAGCGTTGCTGACGGCTTAAAAGACGAAGGTTATGCCGTGGATTGGGTTCAAGACGGCCACTCCGCCCTCTTGGCGTTGCGCACGACCCCTTTCGCCTTAGTTGTTTTGGACTTGGGACTTCCGGGGAAAGACGGGATTCGCGTACTTGAAGAGTTACGAGCCGAACGTAATCTCACTCCCGTTTTGGTCACGACCGCTCGCGACACAGTTGACGATCGTATTAAAGGCTTGGATGCCGGCGCTGACGACTACCTCATCAAACCGTTCGATTTGGACGAATTGTTTGCGCGTATCCGTGCGCTTTTACGCCGTTCAGCCGGCCGTGCAGAGCCGACAATCGAACGCGGTCGTTTGACGATTAAGCCGGCAACGCACGAAGTCATTTTCGACGGAAACCCCATCATCCTTTCGAGCAAAGAATTCGCCTTGCTTTTGGCCTTGGCCGAACGCCCCGGCTTAGTACTGTCTCGTGCCCAATTGGAGGAAAAACTCTACAACTGGGACACCTCC
>JAFNZB010000157.1 GCA_017383055.1 Burkholderiaceae bacterium
AAAATCGGCTCTGAAATAACTGCCTTTCCCTCTACTCCGATTAAATGATTGATTTTAACATGGATACTTGATTTCTAAAGCAAAAAAGCGTTTTTTTGCCGTCATCTTCTACCCGGTAGCGTTAAAATTTTGAGACCAACGACAAAAGACCCACACCATGCGCCGCCTCATTAATCACTTCACCGAGAAATTCGCCACTCAAAGCCCTCAAAAAGGCCCCTTTGCCATGGCACTTTTTCTCGTGCATTTAGGAGTGATCGCTGCAATCTCTTGGGTGCTCACGAACGACTCCGAGCTTGACGATCGTTGGGGGCTCTTGTTTGTAGGACTGTGGCTCATGCCCACCGCGTGGCACGAACTTCTCGTCAAAAAAGAGAAAACCGCCGGCGGCATCAAACTGGCCGCAGCACTCATTTTCATCTGTTTGTTTTTTGCAAACGACGGCTCTCCTTTCGCATTTGGTAACATTGGTTAACGTTCTACCGATACCGCATTGTCATGGACTTTCGTTACCTTCCCATCATCGTCATCGTTGCCGCCCTTTTTTGGTGGCTCTATAAACGCGCCGTCTACGATTTCACGCGCGGCTACAAAGAAGGACTTGAAGAAGGCAATCGAATGTCTCAGACCAACAAAAAAGAAAAAGCTCCTTCGACCGAAACCGATCAAAAGAGCTCTTAACACTCGCATTAACTCGACTTAGAGTTGTTCGACGTAGATACCCGCTTTCTTCAAGAAGTTGATCCCCATGTCATCACGATAGGCTTCGTGATAGTACACGTGCGTGATACCGCACTTTTGGATCAAGAGCGAACAATGGATGCAGGGGCTGTGCGAAATAAAGATCGAAGCGCCCTTGGAGGAATAGCCGTTTTCGGCGAGCTTGGCGATCGCGTTCAATTCGGCGTGTTGCACTTCAGGACGGGTCACTAACTTCCCGTCGACTTCCATTTCACAGCAATTGTCATAACCCGTGGGCATGCCGTTCCAACCGAACGAAATGATCGAGTGATTCTTCACGATCACGCAACCCACTTTGAGGCGCTTCGCATAACTGCGTTGCGCCGTCAAAAGGGCGATCTGCATGTACATCTCATTGTCTTTACGGATATCCATGACTCGCCCTACCCTTATTCGTCGTAACGCTTAAAGATCAACGTACCGTTGGTACCGCCGAAGCCGAAGTTGTTCTTCATGGCATAGCGGATTTCCATTTCACGAGCACCTTGCGTGTTGTAGTCCAAATCGCATTCCGGATCCGGATCGAACACGTTGATGGTTGGAGGCGAGACTTGGTTCTTCACGGCCAAAATCGTGAAGATGGATTCGATACCGCCGGCACCACCCAACAAGTGACCCGTCATGGACTTCGTGGAGTTAACGACCATGTTCTTGGCATGATCACCGAAAGCACCCTTGATAGCCTTCGTTTCGTTGACGTCACCCACCGGCGTCGACGTACCGTGAGCGTTCAAGTAATCGATGTCTTCGGGCTTCAAGTCAGCGCTATCCAAAGCCATCTTCATGCAACGCATCGGACCGTCCGTGCTCGGGGTCGTGATGTGATAGGCGTCGGAGGACAAACCGTAACCGACGACTTCAGCGTAGATCTTGGCACCGCGAGCCTTAGCGTGTTCGTATTCTTCCAACACGACCACACCGGCACCTTCGCCCATCACGAAACCGTCACGATCCTTATCAAACGGACGAGAAGCCGTGGCCGGATCATCATTGCGACGGCTCAAAGCGTGCATGTTGTCGAATGCAGCAACGCCCACCGGGTGGATGTCGCTGTCGCAACCGCCGGCGATCATCACGTCAGCGTGACCGCGACGGATCATCCACATGGCTTCACCAATGGCGTGCAAACCCGTGGAGCAGGCCGTCACGTGAGCGATGTTCGGCCCCTTAAAGCCAAACATGATGGACAATTGACCGGACACCATGTTGATGATGGAACCCGGAATCATGAACGGAGACACACGACGAGCACCGCGTTCAAGGTACAACTTTTCGTTTTCGCACAAAAGCGGCAAACCACCGATACCGGAACCCACGCAGCAACCAAAGCGCGTCAAGTCTTCCTTTTCGAGATCGAATGCGGCATCACGCACGGCTTGAACGCCGGCGGCCACACCGAAGTGCAAGAATTCGTCATAGCGACGAGCTTCCTTGGCGGGCATGTATTGGGAGACGTCGAAGTCCTTGACTTGACCGGCCACTTGGCAACCCAAAGCGCTAGCATCAAACTTCGTGATGTTGGTGATACCGGAGACACCGGCCAAAGCGTTCTTCCAACTGGTTTCAACATCGTTGCCGATCGGGCAAACCATGCCGAGACCCGTTACTACGATACGACGCATGTAAAAAACTCCTAAATAAAAGAAATCCCCGTTTCACTTGCTCATCGCTGAGCACGGTGCTACGGGGATATCGACATAATCTTAGAAAAGATTAGTTGGCGTTAGCGTTGATGAAGTCAATCGCGTCTTGAACCGTGCGCAACTTTTCTTGTTGATCGTCCGGAATTTCAACCTTGAAAGCGTCTTCCAAAGCCATCACCAATTCAACCGTGTCCAAGGAGTCGGCACCGAGGTCTTCGATGAAAGCAGATTCATTCTTGATGTCTGCTTCGTTGATGCTCAATTGTTCAGCGACAACCTTCTTAACGCGTTGTTCGATGTCGTTCATTTTATTTACTCTCCAAGAGTGATTAGTTAAACGGTTCACACAAGACCTTGTAGGCCTTGTGTAACAAAAACACTTCATAGCATTTTAACAGAGGTTTTACGTGCTTTGTGAAGGTTTTTGCGCAATTTTTCGCACTATACCGTATTAGGCCATGTACATGCCACCGTTGACATGCAACGTAACGCCCGTCACATAAGAGGATGCGGGCGATGCCAAGAACAAGACGGCATCGGCGACATCATCCGTTTGACCGAGGCGACCGGCCGGGATCTTGGCCATCAAAGCGGCACGATGATCTTCCGGCAACGCACGCGTCATGTCCGTTTCGATGAAGCCCGGAGCGATGGCGTTGACCGTGATGTTGCGAGAGGCCAATTCGATCGCCAATGCGCGCGTCATACCGGCGACACCGGCCTTAGCGGCAGCATAGTTGGCTTGACCGGCATTACCCATGGAACCCACCACGCTCACAATGTTGACGATACGACCGTAAC
>JAFNZB010000158.1 GCA_017383055.1 Burkholderiaceae bacterium
GCTTGTTGGATCATTTGGTTACGCACTTGCATTTCGAGTTCAGGCGTGCGCTTTTGACCGTTCTTGACGATTTGCTTAATGACTTTTTCTTGTTCTTGAGCGGAAATGGTCTTACCGTTCACGGTCACGGCAGTCGGGGCAGCCATCGCGATGGTGGAGGCCATGGCCAAAGAAAGGGCGACTGCGAATGCTTTTTTATGCATAGAAAATATCCTTCAACCTAATATTGAATCCGTTACTTCGTATTTTGCGCTTCTTGCGCGTATTTCGCGATGTAAAAGCCGATCGCAATTGTAAATAGAAGTGTCAGACCTAATAAACCGAAAAGTTTAAAGTCGACCCACACATCCATCGAGAACGTGTAAGCCACAAAAATGTTCACAAAGCCGATCACGACCAAAAAGACGAACCAGGCTTTTTCTAAATTGGCCCAGACATGTTCGGGCATCGTCAATTGAGCAAAGAGCACCTTCATGTAATTGGTGCCTTTAAGACGACCCACCAAAAGGATCGCTGCAAAAAGCCAATAAAGCAGTGTCGGCTTCCACATGATGAACGCAGGGTTTTGAAACCAGATGGTCATCCCACCAAAAATCACGACCAAGACGGTGGAGAAGATCGCCATCTTCGAGGGCTTATGACCGCGAGCCAAACCGATACCGATCTGTAAAACGGAGGCAACGATGATCACGGCCGTGGCGGCCACAATGGGGATCAAATCGGCGGCAACCGGAAAAATCGTTTGGAGTTCACCCGTGTAAGAACCGGCCATTTTGTAGGTCACAAAAAAGCAGATCACAGGCAAGAGGTCAAAAAAAGCTTTCACGATCGATCACACTGAAATAAAACAGACAAAATATACTGAAAAAGCTTTGAAATCTCTTGGTTTTTTCGTGTTTCTGAGTGAAAAAACGTCGACAAACTGTGGCTTTGTTAACTTTTCTCAAGTTTTGCTTGAGGTATTTGCGGATTGCCCTGAAATAACTGGAAAAACTTCTCTTTTTCCACGACCACTAAACTAAGATAGAATTGCAAACTTTAGTAAGAAAAATGTCACGATCGAAACCCATCGGGTTTCGGTAAGGATGAGAAAGTGAAACCGCTTAAACTAATCTTGATCGGCTCACTCATTGCCGGTCTTGCCGTCGGCACGTGGCTTTGGAATAAGAAGGATTCAGAGGAATCGATGAACGTTGTTGCTCAAAAGATCTGCACCGTTGAAGGTGTGACCGAATACCGCCTTGAAAACGGTTTGAAAGTGTTGCTTTTCCCCGAAGCAAGCAAACCGACTGCCACCGTCAACATGACCTATTTGGTCGGCTCTCGTCATGAAGGTTACGGCGAGACGGGGATGGCTCACTTGCTCGAGCACTTGATGTTTAAGGGCAGCACGAATTTCCCCACGCCCACGAAGGAATTTACCAAACGCGGCTTCCGTATGAACGGCTCGACGTGGCTTGACCGTACGAACTATCACGTCTCTTTTACGGCCACCGATGATAATCTCGATTGGGCACTTCGTTGGAGTGCCGACGCGATGGTCAACTCGTTCATTGCTCAAAAAGACCTCGATACGGAAATGACGGTCGTTCGCAATGAATTTGAGATGGGCGAAAACAACCCGATCAACGTGCTTTTAAAGCGCATGCAAAGCGTGCTCTTTGACTGGCATAACTACGGCAACAGCACGATCGGTGCCCGAAGCGACATCGAGCACGTCAAGATCGAAAACCTCCAAGCTTTCTATCGCCGTTACTACCAACCCGATAATGCCGTCTTGATGGTCTCGGGCAAGTTCGATGCCGAAGCGACGTTAAAGAAGATCGAAGAAGTGTTTGGCGCGATCCCCAAGCCCGAGCGTGAGTTGCCCGCCGAATGGACGGAAGAACCGATCGCTGACGGTGCTCGTTACTTTGAAATTCGTCGTAAGGGCGAAATGAAGGTGGTGAGCGTTGCTTACCGTATTCCGAGCGCTTTGCATCCCGATTCGTTGGCCATCAATTTAGGCGCCGACGTGTTGGGCGATACGCCGCGCGGTCGTTTACACAAGGCATTGGTGGAAACGGGCGTTGCCACCCAAATCTTCGCATGGCCCATGCCGGGTCAAGCACCGGGTTTTGCCCTCTTCGGCGCAATCCTTAATAAAGACGGCGATGAAAAGAAGGCCGAATCTCTTTTGATTGAAGCCGTTGAAAAAGCTTTTGAAACGACGCCAGTGACGGCTGACGAACTTGCCTTGATGGCTACGGAAGAAAAAACGTCTTACGAACGTCTCTTTGCCGACCCCGAAGCGTTCGGTGTCGACATTTCCGACTTCATCGCCTTGGGTGATTGGCGTTTGTTCTTCGTTCAACGCGACAACTGGGAAAAGTACACGCCTGACATGGTCAATGCCGCATGGAAGAAGTATTTCGTTCGCGATAACCGCGTGGTCGGCGTTTTCTTGCCCGATGACGAGCCGCAACGTGCGGAAATGACGGCAGCTCCCTCTTTGGAGAGCATTTTGGCCGGTCATGAATTCAAAGAAGGCGGGGAAGTGGCCGAAGTGTTCGACTCGAGCCCCGATAATTTGAATGCACGTACCGAAC
>JAFNZB010000159.1 GCA_017383055.1 Burkholderiaceae bacterium
ATTCAAACGGAAGTCAAAACCGCCTACCAAGGCATGCACGGCACCCGTGGTGAAATCGGCAGCCATAAAGGCGCTTTCAACGACCGGTACCTGGCCTAAAAGCCATTCACCCTTCTTGTTTTGAGTTATACGAACAACAGCACCGACTTTCAATTCTTTTTTCTTGAAAAGACCCTTGAGCGGAGCATCCTTCGATTCGATGTACTTTTTGGCGAATTCGGCAAAATTCTTTGCTTCGATCGTCACGGTTTGTTGATTGGCCATGACAACGGTCATCGATTTAGAGTCCATCTTCGTGACCACGCCCGGTAACAAATTCGCACTTGGGACTTCCGAAGCCAATGCGCGGCGGATAGCGCCTTCTTGCGTGGACGGATCGGACAAATCCACATACTTATCGGCACCACGATAGCCGTAGCGACGGTCGTAATTAATCAAGTTCTTACGAACGGCAGCACTTGCGACGCGTTGGTCTTCACTGCGAATGGTCGTATAGACATTGATGCCTTGGTTGTAGAGCGTTTCACCGAAATGCGGAGCCAATAACATACGTGCCAACTCAGCCACATAGCCGGCTTGCAAATCTTGCGTTTGAAGAGCGATCTTTTGTTGAACCGATGCTTGTTTTTTTACTTCAATCGGTTGACTCTTGGCACTTTCGTACGTGATATCGTCGATGTAGCCCAAGTGATGCATACGGCCCAAAACGTAATTGCGGCGCATCGTGGCGCGACGCATGTTTACGAACGGGTTGTATGCACTCGGCGCGACCGGAAGCCCAGCCAACGTAGCCGCTTCCGAAATCGACAATTCACGGATGTCCTTGCCGAAGTACGTTTTGGCGGCGCTGCCGAAACCGTAGGAGCGATTACCTAAGAAGATTTGGTTGGCATAGACCTCAAAAATCTTGTCTTTGGAAAGGTGACGTTCGATTTTGAATGCCAACGCCACTTCGTAGAGTTTACGGGTGTAGCTGCGTTCTGTGCTCAAAAAGAAGTTGCGAGCCACCTGCATCGTGATGGTACTGCCGCCTTGACCACGACGACCCGTAATCAAGTTGATGATGGCGGCGCGAGCAATCCCCATGAATTCGATACCGGCGTGTTCATAAAAGCCGTTGTCTTCTGCGGCTAAGATGGCCAAACGCATATGGCGAGGCATCTCTTCGATTGGGACATAGTCGCGACGTTCTTCACCGAATTCACCGATCAATTCACCGTCAGCCGTATACACACGCAACGGAATCTTCGGACGGTAATCGGTCAACACGTCTAACGCGGGCAATTGATGATAGACAACGGAGAAGACGACCAAGCCCAAGCTGATACCCATACAGACGCAAGCAACCCCCGTCATGAAGAGTGCCTTCATCGTCTTTTTCAGCCAAGAGCGATTCATTCGTTTTTTCATCTTTTGATTACGCAAGAAAAGCGTTGTGAATCAACGCGATACTAATATTTTTAGTCAAAACAACTAGACCCCGTGCGATTGTTCGCAAAGAGTCTCTAAATTCGATGTTTGAATGCTACCGTTTTTTACCCTTTTTTGCGATGGTGAAAAGCGTTTTTTCTTGTTATCAAACAAGGAAAATGATCACTTTTTGAGGTGTTTAATAGAGGTATTTTTGCGCTATTCTTAGGAGCTTTATGACTTTTGTTTGAAAGAGAAAAAATGACTGCAATTTATAAGATGGAAATCACGGTCGGTCCTGAGTCGATCGACATGCTAAAACACGTCAACAATCGTGAGTACTTGCGATGGATGGAAGAGGTCGCGATCGCTCACGGGACCAGTCGCGGTTGGACGATGAAGGACTATTTCAAACGCGGCGAAGTTTGGGTCGTTCGTGAGCATTGGATCGAGTATTTGC
>JAFNZB010000160.1 GCA_017383055.1 Burkholderiaceae bacterium
AAAGTTTCTTTAACTGCTCGCGCAACTGTTTGATACGCACGCCAATCATTCGGCGGTCCAATTCGATCTGCTTTTCACCCGGGCCACCCGTCTTACTCAAACCGCCTCGTTGGCGTTCCAAGTGAGTCCAACCACGAACCAAACGGGTAGAGAGGTGTTCAAGGCGAGCCAATTCGACTTGCAATCGACCTTCTTTACTACGAGCACGGCGTTGGAAGATTTCCAAAATCAACTGTGTACGATCGAGAATCGGCACGCCCACGGCGCGCTCGATGTTACGTTGTTGAGCGGCCGTCAATGCCACATCAAAGACAACGAGACCCGCAGCCGTCTCTTCGACTTCGTACTTCAACTCTTCGATCTTACCGCTACCCAAATACGTGGCAGGATCGGGCTTATCGCGCTTGGCAAGCATCATACCCACGGGATCCAAACCGTCGCTTCGAACGAGTTCAGTCAACTCTTCCGGAGCATCGGGATGACTCTCACGACCCGTGGCGACACAAACCAAATAAGCTCGCGGAGAGACTTCTTTGGCTTGATCGATCTGAAAAACTGTCATTAAACTTCTTTCTGAAAAAAGACAAAAGAGTGCGTCAACGCATCACTGCCCGACACACTCTTTTAACTCAACCAATGCCTGAAGAAGAATTATTCTTCGTCGTGCATCATGTTGGGCATATTCACCGGCTTGGTCGGAACGACCGTGCTGATGGCATGCTTGTAAACCATTTGCGTGACCGTGTTGCGCAAAAGAACAACGTATTGGTCAAAAGATTCAACTTGGCCTTGCAATTTGATACCGTTCACCAAGTAAATGGACACCGGGATGTGATCCTTGCGAAGGATGTTCAAGAACGGATCTTGTAAGAGTTGGCCTTTATTCGTCATTTTTATTTTCCTTATGAGCGCTTCAGATGGCGCTTCTTGTTGTTGGCGGGAAAATAGTCCCGCCGGCTATTAGTACACGGATGAAGTGTACACAAAAAACTTATTTTTCCACATAGGGGTTATGGTTAATCTTGAATTCGATTCGCAACGGCGTACCGGCCAAATCGAACTTATCACGGAACCAGCCTTCCAAGTAGCGACGATAACTGTCGGGCACGGCTTGGAGAGCATTACCGTGGATAACCACCACCGGGGGATTTTGACCGCCTTGGTGAGCATAACGCAACTTCGGACGAATACCCTTCACACGCGGAGGCGATTGACGTTCGACGGCTTCGATCAAAGCACGCGTCAACTTCGGCGTGGAGAGCTTCGTGAAGGCTGCAGCGTGAGCATCGGAGACGGCCTTCATCAAGTGGTTCAAACCGTTACGCTTCAAAGCGGAGATACGGATTTGACGAGCCCAATTCAAGAAGTAGAGCTTGTGTTCCATTTCTTCGTCGATACGGCTACGTTCATAGCTATCGAGCATTTCCCACTTATTGATTGCAACAACCAAGGCGCGACCGCTCTCAAGCACATAACCGGCAATGTGAGCGTCGTGTTCGGTGATGCCTTCCATGGCATCCAACACAAGAATCACCACGTTGGCGTCCGCAATGGCTTGCAAAGTCTTCACCACCGAGAACTTTTCGATGGCTTCGAAAACCTTACCCTTGCGGCGAAGACCGGCCGTATCGATCAAGCAATAATCGCGACCTTCATAGTCGAAATCGACCTTAATGGCATCACGCGTGGTACCGGCCATGTCAAACGCGATCAAACGTTCTTCACCGAGGAGGGCGTTGATCAACGTGCTCTTACCGGCATTCGGGCGACCGGCCACAGCAACCTTCACCTTCGGAAGCTTACCTTCTTCGGTTTCCTCTTCCGGTTCTTCCTCTTCTTCAGGGCAATGGCCCAAAGCCAATTCGATCAAACCGTGCACGCCATGACCGTGAGAGGCGGAAATCAAGAGCGGTTCGCCCATGGACAATTCGTAGAATTCGCTTGCAACGATTGCATCCAAGCCTTCGGCCTTGTTCACAGCCAAGATCACCGGACGGTTAGCACGGCGCAAGCGTTGAGCGATGCGTTGATCGTGCGGGGTCAAACCCGTACGAGCATCCGTCACGAAAATCACGACATCGGCTTCTTCGATAGCCAATTCGGCTTGACTAGCCATTTCCTTGACGATGCCTTGGCTCTTCACGGGTTCGAAACCGCCCGTATCGATCACGATATAGGGGCGCGGACCGACACGGCCTTCGCCGTATTGACGGTCACGTGTCAAACCCGGAAAGTCAGCGACCAAAGCGTCGCGAGAGCGCGTCAAGCGATTGAAAAGCGTCGACTTACCCACATTCGGGCGACCGACTAAAGCAACTACAGGTAACATCGTTATCGCACCTTAATGTAAGCAACTTCCCCTTCTTCGGTTTGGAAGATTGCACCTTGTTCATAGGGTTGAGGCGTCGAGACGATCGCGCCATCCAAATCGGTTCGGCCGATCACTTCACCGCTTTCGGGATTCACGAAGTGAACATAGCCTTCTTGGTCCGTCACAGCCAAAACGCCGGCAAACGGCAACATGGCACGAACACCGCGCCACTTGAACGTATCGGCACGCCACACCGGGATACCGCGATTGCGTTCAAACGTGATGATTTCGCTGGCGGTGTTGCCGACAAAGACAAAGCGGTCATCAGCCACAGGCGGCGTCATGGCCGTCACGTCATGCGTCCAACGCAATTGACCGTTTTGGCTATCCATACAGACTAAACGACCTTGGAATGCCGTGGCACAGAGCAAATCACCGTTGGCCATCGGTTCACCCAAGATGTCGACCAAGCGTTCGACTTCGGTGATACCGCGAGCTTCGGAAATCAAAGCTTGCCATACCGGACGACCTTGCGGAGAAAGACCCAAGATGAAACCGTTACTTTGACCGACCAAAATCATCGGACCGAAAAACTTCATTTGAGAAGCGTTCTTCACCGTCAAGGTCGGTGCTTGGCGTTGATAGCGCCAGCGTTGTTCACCCGTGGTGGCATCGAATGCCGTCACGCGCGTATCGGCCGTACGAACGATGACCAAACCGTGACCGACCAAGGGGACTGCGTCGATTTCGCTCGTCATGAATTGAGACCAAAGGCGTTGACCTTCACCATTCAAGACAACCAATTCGCCCTTTTCCGTACCGACCGCAACGGTATAACCGTCACTACCGACACCGGCGGAGATCGGTGCATCGACTTCCACGCTCCAGATTTCATCACCGTTTTCAGCGTTCAAGCGATAGACTTCATCGCCACCGGCAGCAAACACGGATTGACCGACAACGGCAGGCACCAAGAAATTCATCAAACTTTCACCAACGCTCTTACTCCAAACCACTTCCGGTTCGGCAATCGAGTGGTACTTCTCAAGATCCTTCGGAATCTGAGAGCTCGGAGAGCTACAGGCAGCTAACAAAACGGCGCTCGAGAGAGCCAACAGAGCTTTTTTCATAAACAAAACCCTTACTTTTGAATTTCAGGCAACGCTTGAAGCTTCAAGTTCACAAAACCGGCCAACGTTTGGTCGATCGGTTGCGTCATCGCGGCTTCCCATTGAGCACGGGCTTGTGCCACATCACCCTTGGCGAAATAAATGTCACCCAAGCGATCCTTCACCATGGCAACTTCCTTGGCAGAGGGCTTGGCATCATTCAACAACTTCACGGCTTCGTCAAAGCGCTTTTGGTCGATCATCAAACCGGCCAAACGAACGCGAGCGATGGTGTTGTATTCAGGACGGTCACTTTCGTTAACGACCCACGTCAAGTACTTAGCGGCCTTGGCGGTGTCGTTGATCGTTTCCATGTGCTTGGCAGCACTCAAAGCACCCAAAGCAGCGTAGACCGTGCTACCCGTATCGGCAATCATCTTGTCAGTGATCTTTTCGATTTGAGCAACATCGACACGACGAATGATGGAGTCTTGCAAAGACGAATACGCCACAGCCGCTTCGGCAGCTTGAGAACGTTGATACCACTTCCAACCGTTATGGGCGGCAAAACCCACGCAAACGATCGTCACGGCGGTCATCGTGAGCGTACCCCACTTGTCCCACCACGCTTTCAACTCGTCTAAGGACTCTTGTTCTTGTAAATCGTATGCCATCGCGATTATTCCTCAATTTCGAGATCGTCGATATCGACAAAGAAACGGATTGCTTCTTCCAAAGCGATCGTTTCTTGTTGCATGAAGCGTTCACCTTCATCGCCGAACATGCGCTTGACGGTGACCTTGTGGTTAGCCGTTTCATCTTCGCCGCAGATCAAAGCGAACGTTGCACCCGTTGCATCAGCCTTCTTCATTTGCGACTTGAAGGAACCGGAACCGGCGTGAACGATGACGTCGTAACCGGCATCACGCAAGATTTCACCCAAATTCATGGCGTAAAGTTGAGAGTCACCACCGGAGTGCATCACATAGAGTTCCGTGTCGGGTTCATTGTTTTCCCAACCCATTTCACGCATCACTTCAAGGATACGTTCGACACCCATGGCAAAACCGACGCCCGGCGTGGCACGACCGCCCAACATTTCCACGAGCGGATCATAACGACCGCCACCACAGACCGTGGCTTGTGCACCCAACTTATCCGTGACCCATTCGTAGACCGTGTGGTTGTAGTAGTCCAAACCACGCACCAAACGCGGGTTGATGTTGTATTCAACACCAGCCGTGGAGAGCATTTGTTCCAAACGCTTCAAGAAAGCCAAAGAATCGTCCTTCAGGTAATCGAGCAAACGCGGAGCGGCTTCGACCATGGCTTGCATGTCCGGATTCTTCGTATCCAAAATGCGAAACGGGTTCGTGTAGAGACGACGCTTGGCATCTTCATCCAAGATGTCTTGGTGACCTTCGAAATATTTGATCAAAGCTTCGCGGTGAGCCTTGCGTTCATCGGCATTACCGAGCGAATTCAATTCAAGCTTGAGCGGCAAAATGCCCAACTCGTCAAACATACGACGAGCCATCAAGATTTGTTCGACGTCAACGTCCGGACCACCGAAACCGAGCGCTTCCACGCCCAATTGATGGAATTGACGATAACGACCGCGTTGCGGACGTTCGTGACGGAACATCGGACCGAAGTACCACAAGCGTTGCGGAGCGTTGTAGCAAAGGTTGTGTTCGATAACGCTACGCACGACACCGGCCGTGTTTTCCGGGCGCAAAGCCAATTGTTCACCGTTCAACGAATCGGTGAAGCAATACATTTCCTTTTCAACGATGTCGGTGACTTCACCGATACCGCGCTTGAAAAGCGGCGTTTGTTCGAGAATCGGCGTACGGATTTGCTTGTAACCGTACATTGCCAACACGTCTTGAGCCACGCCTTCGAACTCTGCCCAAATGGGAGCGTCGACCGGCAAAATGTCGTTCATACCGCGAACGCCGTTAATCTTTTGTGCTTTTGCCATTTCTACTTCTTTCCTAAAAAACCATCACATGCATTACTTTGTGTAATGCGTCTTCACATAGTCGTCGATCATTGCATGGAATCGAGCCGACAATGCGCTTGCATCTTGCGCATCGCCCTTGATCGTGCCGACCTTTTCACCGTCCATAAAGACAGGGGCCACAGGCGCTTCACCTGCACCCGGTAAACTGATACCGATATTGGCATGACGGCTTTCACCGGGGCCATTGACCACACAACCCATCACGGCGACCGTCATCGCTTCAAAACCCGGATTTTGGCTTCGCCAGACGGGCGTCATTTCACGCAAGTAACTTTGCGTGGAAGCGGCTAGCTCTTGAAAGAGCGTACTCGTCGTACGACCGCAACCCGGACAAGAAACCACCATCGGCATAAAAGAGCGAAGACCCATCGTTTGAAGCAATTCTTGAGCCACAACGACTTCTTCAGTTCGAGCCTTACCCGGCATCGGCGTCAAGCTCACGCGAATCGTATCGCCAATGCCTTCGGCCAAGGTGATGCCCATGGCCGCCGAGCTCGCCACGATCCCCTTAGAGCCGATACCGGCTTCCGTCAGACCCAAATGCAAAGCGTATTGACAAGAAGCTGCCAACTCGCGATACACGGCAATCAACGATTGCACGCCGCTCACCTTCGCACTCAAAACAATCTTGTCAGCACCCATGCCGAACTTTTCAGCCATCTGAGCGCTTTCCACGGCAGAGAGCACCATGGCATGACGAAGGATCGCTTCGGGCGACTCGGGTTCGCTCTTCGTTAAATTTTCATCCATCAATCGAGCAAGAATGGCTTGATCGAGCGAGCCGCCGTTCACACCGATACGAACCGGTCGATCGTTCTTCAACGCCACATCGATCATCTTGGCGAAATTCTCGATACCGCGTTCGCCCTTGCCGACATTGCCCGGATTGATTCGATACTTGGAGAGGGCTTGTGCGCACTCGCCCACTTCCGTCAAAAGTTTGTGTCCGTTGTAGTGGAAGTCGCCAACCAAGGGAACATCACAACCTTGGGCATCGAGCGCTTCACGGATCGCCACGACCGCACGAGCGGCTTCGGGCGTATTCACCGTCAAACGGACCAATTCACTGCCGGCACGAGCCAATTGCAACACTTGCTCGACCGTCGACTCCACATCCACCGTAGACGTGTTGGTCATCGATTGCACGCGAATGGGAGCTCCACCGCCAATCGAGACCACACGATCGCCATAACGAACGGCAACCTGGTGGGTTTGATGTCGAGTCTTAAACGTCATCACTGCTTATTCCTTCTTCAAGAACGTCGCTTGTGCCTTTTGTTGAACCAAACGTTCGGCACGACGCGTCTTGTCCTTGACATTACCGGCCAACTGACCGCAAGCCGCATCAATGTCATCGCCGCGCGTCTTACGGATCGTGGTCACGATCCCCGCCTTCATAAGATAGTCTTGGAAAGCCTTCACATCTTCAGCCTTGGGCTTTTTCAAATCGCTATCCGGGAAGGGATTAAAGGGAATCAAATTAAACTTGCACGAAACACCGCGGACCAACTTCACAAGGCCCTTGGCGTGTTCGATTTGATCGTTCACACCACCCAACATCACGTATTCGAACGTGATGTAATCACGCGGAGCGTGAGCGAGATAGCGCTTACAAGCAGCCATCAATTCATTGAGCGGATGCTTGCGATTGATCGGCATGATCATGTCGCGAAGTTCATCCGTCGGAGCGTGC
>JAFNZB010000161.1 GCA_017383055.1 Burkholderiaceae bacterium
AGCTCCATAACGCGGTCATCAAACCCGGCGTTCCAGATCGCTAATTTTTCTTGGAAGTCGGGCAAGGAGGTGACCACACGGATCGCATACGTTTCGGGTTGTTCACGCAAGGTGATTTGGACAGCCTCATCCGTGTCATCGGGCAAACTCAGTGCGGGTTCTTCGTGGATTTTCTCAAGCGTGGCTTGGATGTGGTCGGGTGTCACGGCGCAATGCACCAAAATGCGTGATTCGGGATCCAAATAGACAAAACCGTCGGGATTGACTGCTTGGTGATGGCAGTGCGGGCAATGAAGCGTAAAGAGTGCTCCCGATTGCGCTTTGGCTTTGAGTTCGGGATTTTTAGAAACGTCGATCGTTCGGTGGGTCGTGAAGAAGAAATACTTACCGCATTGAGGACAAGCGATCGAATTGGTATGCGTGGTCATGGCTGAGCCTTTCTTTGTGTCGAAGGCTTCATTTTAGTGCGTTTTTGACGAGCAAAACAAAACCGACGCAGTGTTGCGTCGGTTTCGTGAATCGATGCGTTGAGGATTACTTCAACACTTCGAAGATTCGATCGCGGATGTAGTCGATACCACCGTGACCGCAAACCGTCACGTGCTTCGGAGCGATTTCAAAACCGGAAGCATGCAATTCTTGGAAGTACTTCACGATCGGTTCCGTTTGAGCGTGGTACGTGGCCAAACGTTCCTTCACGACTTCAGGCTTGTCGTCGTCGCGGATGATCAAGGGATCGCCCGTGATGTCGTCCTTACCTTCCACCTTCGGCGGATTGTAGACGACGTGGTACGTACGACCGGAGATCGGGTCGACACGACGACCACCCATGCGCGTGACGATTTCTTCGTCCGGCACTTGGATTTCGAGCAAGTAGTCGATCGGGATGCCGGCAGCTTCCAAAGCTTCAGCTTGCGGAACCGTGCGCGGGAAACCGTCGAACAAGAAACCGTCTTGGCAATCGGGTTGAGCCAAGCGTTCACGAACCAAATCGATGATGATATCGTCGGAGATCAACTCGCCGCGAGCGATCGTTTCCTTAGCAGCCAAACCAACTTGGGTGCCTTCCTTGATGGCCTTGCGGAGCATGTCACCCGTAGAAATTTGGGGAATACCAAACTTCTCACAAATGTACTTTGCTTGAGTGCCCTTACCTGCGCCCGGGGGGCCAATCAAAATGACGCGCATGAATATGTCTCCTTTTTAATCAGTCTCGTCATTTACCCAAATCTGCTTATGGGAGAAATAACGGATTCTAATATGTCGACCGAAATATTGCTTGTGTTTTATGAAAATATTTTAGAAAAAATCGCTTTTTTATGTGATGAAATGGCTTTATTTGGGCTATAAAGCGGTCTCATCGCAATGATTGCCTATTTGTTGGGCAATAATCATTTGCGCGACCAATGATAAATCGAGTTTCGCGCCGATGTGTTTCCGTGTTTTTCTTATTTTTTCGTTTTGTTCGCTGAAAAAAGCGATCGGAGCAATAAACGGACCAAATGATTTGTGGCGTAGAGCTTGAAGATCAGCACCGAATGCAATGACCCTCAAGGACTACGCCACGCGTTAAAAATCGATTCAAATTTTATGGAATGATACTTTTTAATACGGCTTATAAATTTTGCTCATAAGCGGCGCAAGCACGTTCCAAATCTTCTTGCGTATCGACACCGGCTGGCAATGCACCCGGCAACACCTTAACGGCGATCTTCACTCCGTACCAAAGGGCACGAAGTTGTTCCAAGCTTTCCATCTTTTCGATGGGGGCTTGTTCCCAATGCGGGAATTGCTTCAAGAACTTCACCTTATAGGCATACAAACCGATGTGGCGCAAGGGGTGAAGATCGGCGGGCAAAACGCTCTTGTCTTCACGGAATGCATCACGAGGCCAGGGAATCGGAGCACGGCTAAACGTGATGGCTTTGCCGGCGTGATCCAAAGCGACCTTCACGACATTCGGGTTCAAGAACTCTTCGATATCGTGGATCTCGTGAGCGGCTGTAGCCATGTCGCAGTCGGGATTGTCAGCCAAAAGTTCGGCGACTTCACGCACCACTTCCGGCGGGATCAACGGTTCGTCACCTTGGACATTGACGACGATGTCTTCATCATCAAGGCCCATAATCGTCACGGCTTCGGAGAGGCGGTCGGTGCCCGTCGGGTGATTGGCATTGGTCAGCAATGCCTTCACGCCGTGAGTGCTACAAGCCTCAACAATGCGAGCATCATCGGTTGCGACCACAACCGATTGGGCACCGGAACTTTCAGCGCGGGCGGCTACACGAACCACCATCGGCACGCCGGCGATCAACTTCAAGGGCTTTTCCGGCAAACGGGTCGAAGCCATACGAGCCGGGATGACGGCATGAAAATTCACGTTGCTCATGATTGATTACTCCGTAACTTTCGACAAACGGTCGTTGTATTGTTGAGCTTGCTCTTGGCTCAAAGCCGCGGCTTGCTCCGGAATCATGTTCGGGATGTCGTTCGAGACGTCAAATGCCAAGCGGCAGCGCGGGCAGTTGAGCGTTTGCAATGCTTCGTCATAAACGACGGGGCCTTTGCAGACCGGGCAAACCAAAGTGGCGGTCAAACGAGGATCCAAAGCCATGGTTAGTGTTCCTTTTTGCTAATTTTTTCGATGATCAAATCGACTAGGTACGGGTCGATGTCAACGAGGTAGTCGACGACGCACACACGAGAGTCATTGGCGATCTCGGGGATCTGACGACACTTCACACCGTCTTTACCGGTGATCAAAATGAAGTCTTCCTTGCGATCCTTAAAGGGGTTCGTCGAGAAATCGAAGTGGTCGCCTAATTCCATCGTTTCGCCTTCGATGTCATGAGCACGAAGCATGGCAAAGAAGCGTCCCGGTGCGGCGATGCCGGCGGCAGCCAACACGGACTTGCCGGACATGGCGATCTCTTCGAGCGTGTATTCGTAATTACCGTCCAACGATTTGGCCGTACCCAAGGAATTTGTCGCAGCAAAGCGAGGCGTGCGCGTCGTCAACACGTCTTCATTGGCGTTCAAGACGATCGCATCGACCGTGTCGAGTCGGCTCGGGCGTTCACGCAAGGGACCGGCGGGCAACACCCAACCGTTACCAATGCCGTGAGCACCGACCACAGCCAATTCCACGTCACGACCCAAAGCATAATGTTGCAAGCCGTCGTCAGAGACGATGATATTGCAAGACGGATTCTTCTTTAAGAGAAGCTTGGCGGCAGCGACGCGATCGCGACCGACGGCCACCGGGGCACGGGTCTTCAAGGCGATCAAAAGGGGTTCGTCACCGGCGATTTCTGCGGGCGTGTCGGGGGTAATCATTTGCGGAGCTTCGCCCTTACGGCCGAAACCACGAGAAATGATGCCGGGGTTATAACCGCGTTGACGCAATTCCTTAACCAAAGCGATCGTCACCGGCGTTTTACCGGTGCCGCCGACATAGATATTGCCGACGATGACGACGGGTACAGGAAGCTTAGCCGGTTTGAGATTCTTACGGCGAGCAGCGGCAACGCCCATGAACATCAACGAGAGCGGGGCCATCGTGAGGGCCAACAGACCACGTTTCGTCCATTGGTTGTGGAGCCAGGATTCCAATTTAGCGCGCATGCTTAGCTCCTTTGCTCATGCGGCAGAGAATAGATCGTATAGGGACAGTACTGTCAGAAGACATTGTGGTAAGGCAAGCCTTATAGCGACCGGCCTTCGTGAAAAACAAAACGGGCTAATCATACCAAAAAATAAATTGAGGACAACCCTACCATTGGCCTTCTCGAAAAAAAGTTTTTCGTTACCCATTATTTTGCCAAAAAAGTGCTCCCAAACCGAAGAAATTCGTTAAGCTTGGAAGTTCAGAAGTGCTTCCCTCTATATAGATATATGGCATACCTAGATTTCAACCCGTTTGACGAGCCGATTGCTCAAGAGCCTGCCGTGCTCACGGTGACGGCGCTCAATCGTCGCGTTGCGCAGTTACTGCAGTCCGAATTCGGCTCGATCTGGGTGCGAGGGGAGATTCGAGGGTTCATGCAGGCGGCTTCGGGGCATTGGTATTTCACGCTCAAGGACGAAGGAGCGGAAGTGCGCTGTGCGATGTTTGCGGGCAGCAATCGTCGATTGGGTTTTTATCCGAAGACGGGCGATAAAGTGGAAGTGCGAGCTCGCGTGTCGCTTTATCAACCTCGAGGTGATTATCAATTGGTGGTCGATGGGATGCGTCGAGCAGGCTTGGGGAATCTGTATGAACAATTCTTGCGCTTAAAAGAAAAGCTTCAACGTGAAGGGCTTTTCGATGCCGAGCGCAAAAAAAACATTCCGAAGATGGCGCTTCGTATTGGCGTGGTCACGAGCCTTCAAGCCGCAGCGCTTCGAGATGTAATCACGACGCTTTCGCGCCGTGCCCCCTATGCCAAGATTGTTATTTATCCGAGTAGCGTACAAGGTGAGGATGCGCCTTTTGAGTTGATTGAGGCGTTGCGTGCAGCGGACGATCGACAAGAAGTCGATGTGTTGTTGCTCGTTCGTGGGGGCGGATCCTTACAAGACTTGTGGGCATTCAATGACGAAGGCGTGGCTCGACAGATTGCGGCGATGTCGATTCCGGTCATTGCCGGTGTTGGGCACGAATCCGATACGACGATTGCCGATTGGGTGGCTGATTGCCGTGCGGCAACACCGACGGCTGCCGCTGAGATGGCGACCGTTGCCATCGACGTTTTGCTTCGACATCAGGCGACGTTAGAGGATTATTTGGCGCAAATGTTCGATTCGCGATTCCAATCGTTTGCCCAACGTTTGGATTGGGCTCAAAGCCAATTGCGAACGCCCGAAGAGTTACTGGCCCGAGAAAAAGCCCGTTTGGCTTCGACTGATCGCGCGCTTGAAGATGCCATGGCGATGGGGTTGGCGAAAAAACAAGAACGTTTACGATTGGCCGAGCAAGCTCGAACTCACGCCCGTCCCGATTGCTCGAGCGAGACGATCGAACGACTCAAGAATCGATTGGATACGCTTTTCTCTCAACGGTTACAAATGGAAACGGCACGATTGGGTCAGTTGCAAGTAGTATTGCAAGAGACCGATCCGAAGGCCCTCTTAAAGCGCGGTTACTCGATGGTGACCGATGAGAAGGGACGAGTGATCCAAAGTGTCACGAATTTACAAGCCGGCGATGCCATCACGATCGTGATGAGCGACGGCACGGTTGCAAGCGAAGTTAAACGCGTTGCAGCGAATTCATAAAATGAAAAGGAGCAAACCATGGCTTTCGAACTCCCTAAGTTGCCTTATTCCTTAAAGGCTTTAGCCCCGATGATTTCCGAAGAGACGATGCAATATCACTACGGAAAGCATCATCAAACCTACATCAATAATCTCAACGCTTTGATCGTCGGTAAGCCTTACGAACACATGATGCTTGAAGACATCGTGATGATGAGTGCGGGTTTCGATCAACCGGTGTTCAATAACGCAGCTCAAGCGTGGAACCACACGTTCTTCTGGATGTGCATGTCGCCGAGTGGCGGCGGTTTGCCGGGTGGTCGTTTGATGTCCGACATCGTGGCCAAGTGGGGCTCGTTAGAAGCCTTCCGTGATGCATTCATTGCCAAGGCAGCCGGCAATTTCGGTTCGGGTTGGACGTGGTTGGTGTTGAATCCGGAAACGGGTCTTGAGATCGTCAATACGAGCAATGCCGAAACGCCTTTGGCAAGTGATGACATCCCGTTGATGGTTGTGGACGTTTGGGAGCACGCCTATTACATCGACTACCGCAATGCTCGAGTCGATTTCGTACGTGCGTTCTTGGACCGCTTGGTTGACTGGAACTTCGTGGCGAAGAATTACTATCGCGCTTGCTAATCGCAATCGTTAATAATACATTGGGGAGCCAAACGGGCTCCCCAAATCATTTGGACTATTCTAATTTTAGGAGCGCGCCGGGTTTGATGTTATGGTGCTTGAACCAATCGCGATTGACTTCAAGCGCATAAGCCACGGGGCGGTCGGCGCAGTGATGCGTGTCTGTTTGGCGCTTCATCGTGGCGACATTTACAAGTTGCATCTTGTCGTCGAAAAAGCCCACATCCAGATCGATCGGTACGTCTCGCATCCACATGCAAACGGCTCGAGGATTGAGAAAGACAAAAAGCATGCCGTGGTTGGCCGGCAGATGTGTGCGATGTTGAAGCCCTTTGCGTTGATCTGTAGGAGTTTGAGCGATTTCAACGGTTAGCGCCACGTCGTTGACGCGAATGGGGAAGGTCGCGGCATAAGCCGACATGATAAACGCTTGAATGAAGACGATCGGAGCCATGCATATCATCGCACGAGTCAAAGTCTTGATTAAGCATTCAGAAGAAAACATATCAGTTTTGAAGCGGTCCTTGAGGAACCACTTTCGTTGCGTGTAAACCGCGTTCGGTGCGCTCACAATCGTAGTAAACGCGCTGATTCTTTACGAGCGTTTTGCGTCCGTGCATGATCACTTCTCGATAATGCACGAAGACTTCTTCGGACTCGTCATCGCCAAGGATAAAGCCATAGCCTTTGGCGTCATCGAACCATTTCACGGTGCCTTGTTTCATAAAGGAATTTAATTAAAGGATGAGTTTAGGGAGTCACTCATAACTTTTCCATCCTATCACTGAAAGGCGGATAAAGGTATGTCCGAACGGCTAAAGTTGTGAGAAAAAAGGAAGATTTTGTCGGTTCGTCTTACAATACGATGCATCAAACGAAGGAGTTTTTTCATGAACGAAGAATTGGCCCATGACATTTCGATGAGTTTGCCCGATGAGGTGTGGTGCTTGAACATGGTCGAGCGTTATCGTCGAGCCCGTCATTGCTCGGAATTTTGTACCTTTGATGGCGATCGTTATTTCATCCGTGGTGTGATGTCCGTGCCGTTTGCCTATCGTGACGGTGACTTCACGTGGGGCGTTTGGTGCGAAGTGTCTCAAGCCGATCACGATGCTTTTATCACGGCTTATGAAACGGATACCTTGGGTGAATTAAAGACGCTTGAAGGGCGTTTGGCTAATGAAGTGCCGGGCTACGAAATGTCCATCGGTGAGGCGGTCGAAATCGAAGTCTTGCCCGATGCTCGTCCGATGTTTGTCATGAAGGGTGACGGTGATTTAGCCCAAGAACAACGTGCGGGCATCACGCTTGAGCGTCATGAGGAATTGCACGAGATCCTTTTCGGTGACGACGAAGAGGATTTTGAAGACGAAGAATAATGGCTTTGTATGAGCAAAAAGGAAAGCGGCGAATATTCGCCGCTTTCCTTTTTGCTCATACAAAGCCATTATTCTTCGTCTTCA
>JAFNZB010000162.1 GCA_017383055.1 Burkholderiaceae bacterium
GGTTGCTAACGTTGTGTCCGACTCTGCTAAGTGCGCTATCGACTTGCGCGTTTGGGACGACGAAGCTTATGACGAAGTCCACGCCAAGATCATGGAACTTGCTAAGCAAGAATGGGTGCCGGGCGTGACGCAAGAAATCGTTGAAGCCAACCACCACGCTGCAATGCCGTTGTCTGAATCCACCAAGGCTATGGCAGGTGACATCGAAGAAGCTGCTCGCCTCGAAGGTTACGACATCGCTTGGATGAAGGCCGGTGGCGCTTCCGACGGTAACACGACGGCCGGTATGGGCGTTCCGACGTTGGACGGTCTCGGTCCTGTCGGCGGTGGTATGCACTGCGACAAGGAATACTTGGAAATCAACTCCATCGAAAAGCACATCAAGGTTGCAATGCGCTTCTTCAAGTTGATCGCTGAACGCAAGTAATCCGAACTTCTTTTGAAGTCCACGAAGCCCGCCAAGTGCGGGCTTCTTGCTTTTGCTCGTTTCCTAGGCAATAGACTCTATGAATGCGTAAATTGCTTCAGCATCTCCCCCGTATTTGTGGGATACTTACTTTCATCTCCTAGTTCTCTTATGATGAGAGATAGATATGCGAAACGTGGCACAACACTCCAATAGCTGGCGATGGCACATCCTCTAAAGCGGGTGTGGTTAATCGTGTTGTGAACAGTTTCTTCGACCCGCTTAAAGTCTTAAGCGGGTTTTCTTTTTCCCCTCCAATAAACAAAACCAACCCAAGACGATCCGCTCAAGGCTTAACCCAAAAGCTAACTGATATTGACGGTGGATCATCATGACAAAACTTAACGCTTACTTCGGACAATTCGGTGGTCAATTCGTGGACCCGGCTTTAAAACCCGCACTCGATGAATTGGAAGCAACGTTTATTGAAGCGCAAAACGACCCGACGTTCCAAAAAGAATTGACGGATCTTTTGGTCAATTTCGGCGGGCGTCCCACTCCCCTCACTCTTTGTCGAAACTTGACGGCCGGCACGAAAACGACGCTTTATCTCAAGCGTGAAGATTTGATGCACGGTGGCGCTCATAAGACCAATCAAGTGTTGGGCCAAGCTCTTCTTGCCAAACGCATGGGTAAGACCCGTATCATCGCCGAAACGGGCGCCGGTCAACACGGCGTAGCCACGGCCTTGGCCTGTGCCTTGATGGGTTTCGAATGCGTCATTTATATGGGTGCCAAGGACATCGAACGCCAAAAACCGAACGTCTTTCGAATGGAATTGATGGGAGCGGAAGTTCGTGCTGTTACGGATGGCTCTGCCACCCTTAAAGAAGCCTGTGACGCCGCCCTTCAAGACTGGGTCGACAACCATGAAACGACACACTACATGATCGGCACGGCCGCGGGTCCCCATCCCTTCCCGACGATCGTTCGTGAATTCCAAAAAGTAATCGGTGAAGAAGCCAAGCGCCAATTCATCGAATTTGAAAAAGAATTGCCCGATGCCGTCATCGCCTGCGTGGGCGGTGGCTCCAACGCCATCGGTCTTTTCAATGACTTTATCCCTGAAGAAACGGTGCAATTGATCGGTGTAGAACCTGCCGGTCTCGGTATGGATACGCCCATGCATGGCGCGACCCTTCAAACGGGTCATGAAGGCGTCTTCTTCGGTGCCAACTCCTTGAACATGCAAAACGACAAGGGCGAGATCGAAGAATCCTATTCGATCGCCGCCGGTCTTGACTTCCCGTCCGTTGGTCCGCAACACGCGTACCTCCAATCGATTGGCCGAGCCAAATACGTTGGTGTAACCGATGCAGAAGCCTTAGAAGCCTTCATGATGTTATCTTTGAAGGAAGGCATCATTCCAGCTTTGGAAAGCGCTCATGCGCTTGCCTATGCGCTTAAGATGATGAATGAAAATCCCGATAAGCCGCAAAAGTTGATCGTCAACCTCTCGGGCCGAGGTGATAAGGATATCTTCCAAGTGCGCGAACGCTTCGAAGAAGACGGCGTGATGACGGACGGTCATTTGACGACCGCTTCGCTCGAACTCTTCCGAGAAAAGTTCCTCTGATTAGTTCATCTAAATACGAAGAAAGCACGGATTTTAATTCCGTGCTTTCGCCGTTGTTAGACCTCGTAGTCCCACTGTTCGGGTTCACGCGGAACGCTCTTATTTTGTTCCTTGATCTCTCGAGATTTCTCCAGGATCGCGGCACGCAAAAGATCTAAACCGACATTCTTTAACGCGGATACGCGCACGGCTTCGATCTCACCCAAAGGATTGCGAAGGATCTCGGGTTCAAGATCCGTTTGATCGATCTTATTGA
>JAFNZB010000163.1 GCA_017383055.1 Burkholderiaceae bacterium
GACAGTGACCGCCGTTGGAGTAAACCAAATCGCCGGTCTTCGGATCAAAGAAGCCGACCCATAACGTGACGAACATACAATTAGGATTGTTCGCAGCCAAATCATCATTGACTTGTTTAAGGATCTCTCCCGGCTCCAAGCCTTGACGAATCGCATTCTTTACCAACGTCAAAGACATGGCCATCAACAAAGCAGCCGACACACCCTTGCCGGACACGTCACCCAAAACCAACGCTTTGCGACCGTCCGGCGTATCGATGATTTCATAGAAATCACCGCCAACTTCCTTAGCCGCTTGCATCACAGCTGCCGCATCAAAGCCTTCGGTCATAAAGTCACGATCAGCAGGTGGCAACATCCCATGTTGGATATCACGTGCCGCATTCAATTCACCCTCGATACTGTGTTGACGAGCGACCGAGTGCTTCAAATCGTCAATGTTCTTTTCCATGGCAACCGTCATTCGGTTGAATGCAACAGCAACTTGACCGACTTCGTCTTCGGATTGCAAAGGCAAATCCTTGACCAAACCATGCAACTCATCGGCAAGCGTCGAGGACTTAAAGTTCACGGTTTCCAACGATTTGACCGCAGCGGAAAGTTGTTTCAAAGGACGTAAAAAGCGTCGCATCAACATCGCAACGGCAACGGTGACTAACGAAAAGATTCCTAGAATGAAAGCGGCCATCTGAACGGCATAGTCACGAGCAGGCTCAGCGATTGTCGAAAGCGGAACGGAAGCTTGAATGTACCAATCGTACGGTTTGAAATAGCGAATGGTATACAGCTTACCGACTCGATTGTGAATGAGCTCTCCGGCTGCAATACCGTCCTTTCGAGCCTTCTCATAGACTTCGGGATGGTACCCGAAGGTATCCGTGAAAGCGCCCGGCCCTCGACCGGCAATCATCTCTCCATCACCCGAAAGAACCATTAACGAAACCGCATTGTCGAGTTCAAGGCTGCGTACAACATCGACGACATGGTCACGAACGACCTGCTCGCGTTGAGCCAAAGTGTCCTCAAGATAATCGGTAACTTGGATGTAAACGATGCAGTGCTCACCCGTATAACGCAAGCCCACCAAAATCGGCAAATCTCGACCTTGCGGATTGGGAATACGGAAGAAAGCAATGTAATTGCGATCGACATTTTTACGGGCCAATCGGAAATACTCGGCCAACTCGATGTTGAGATAGTCGGTCAAATTTTGACGAATAACATCCTTGACCACTTCCGAAGAAGAAATGACATAACGACCTTGGCGGTCGATCACAGCAACATGAGCATCCCAACCATCAGCCAAATATTGGACAACGTTTTTAAGATAATCGTATTGATTGCTAGAAAGCGCATCATCAATGATTCGAATCCCCTCAATCATGTCGCTTTTTTCGATTGCTACCTTTTCAACGATCAACGTCTGGGAATTTAAGTAAGTCGTTTGAAGACTTTCATCAATGATGCGACCAATGTTGCGAAATTTCTGCGTCTGCGCTTCTAACGTACTATCGTAGGTATCGTGATATCCCCAATAGATCATCGGCAAGCCGACAAGCATCAAAGCCCCGGCCATGACGAGAATAAGTTTCAGACGAAGAGATAACGCATTGAAATTCATAAGAATGGGTTCTTTCTTTTTGCACAGTGTCACGAAAATCCTTTATAAGCATTCTCAATGCACCGTCTTGTTATCCCTAAGGCAAACGTCAACCTTAGAGAGAGTTGAACGCAAAACGACCGTATCTTGCCGTTTTGCGTTCACATTCGCACTCTCCAACCACACTCAACAAAACGCTTAGCTCAAAATCTTGACGCGCGTTTCATTGATGTTGCGTTGGATGGCATTTTGATTTTGGATCGCACTTTGAATCACTTGCTTAAGCGAGTCATTCAAGCTATCCAATTGCATCAAGAACGAACGATGACGCTCGATCTCTGCGTCACGAGCCTTCATTTCAATGTCAAACATGCTACTGACGAAGTCCTTGACACCACCCAACAAGGAACCGGCGGCACTGATACCGGCTGCCGTACCTTGGATTTGCAAGTTTTGATTTTGCAAGTAAGCCGCTTGCATATCACCGGTCATACCTTGAGCACCTTGCAATGCGGAAGCACTAGCCTTGACTTGGTAAGCGGACATCGCGATTTGAACACCAGCCACCGCCACAGACATGCACAAATTCGTGATGGCTTGATCGCGCATCGTATCGGCTTGTTTTTTCATCTGCTCAACAATGACTTGTTGCTCTTGGAATCGAGCTTCATTGTTAGCACGACGGATCGTGTCGGAGAGTTCCGTCGTCAACGACAAAGCAATCGCACCCAACGAGGGAACGGCCGTGAAAAGCTGTTGTAAATTCACACCGTCCAACTTCGTTTTTGGTGCAGGCATCGTCGGCAACGTTGCACCCTCTTGAGCGTCACGCTCAGCTGCCACGACCGGCAACTCATCACCGATTGTCGGTTGCTTCATCGGGTCCGTGCCTTGCACACCTTCGGTTTGCTGAATACCGGCATGCAACGTGTTGTCATAATTGGTATTGATCATATTTTTTATTCCTTCAACTTAGGCAACGGAAGGCGAAGCCACCAAAATGGTATTAGCCGTTTCTTCGCAATTGTTCACGATGTCGATGACATCATTGATCAAAGCCTCTGCGGTATCCATCTGCACTTGGATCAACTCTTCATTCATCTTGATGTTATTGCGCAACGTTTCCAAAATTGCATCGATATCGAGTTTTTCGGCACGCACCTTAGACAAACCGTATTGAACGACAGCCAAACCGATTTGACCGGCGGCGTTACCCATGTTCGAAACGCCGGCACCGATATTGGAGTACGCACCGATCTTGGCCATATGACCCAAGGCTTGACCGGCCGACTCTGCCATCTTGCCACCGCTCATGGTCGCCGAGGCACCAAAACTCACGGCAATACCGGCCAACATGATGGCAAGGTTCATCCCAAAACCGAACCACTTAGCGGCCTCGTCACTCATCCCCATGGTTTTACCGAGTACCGTAAAACCGGACGCAATGCTGTATTTTCCATCGGTTGCGACTGAGACGATGCCGTCGATCGTCATCACTGCCCCAACGACACCGGCAGCGATTAACGCCGGATTACCGGACATCACGCCGACAGCCGTCGTGGCAATGGAACCCACTGCAGCAAAAGCTAAGCCGATGACCTTAAAGACCTTGCAAAAGCCATCCCAGAAGTCTTCTTTTTCCAACTTTTTCATTTCTTGTTGGATCTTTTCAAGCTTCTTGTCATTTTCGGCCTTGATTTCATCACCGTGCGTACTGATCGAATCGACCGCATCTCGCACGCCGTTGCGACGAGCTTCATTGGCCAAGGCGGTCATGATCTGGTCGATTTGGATGCCACGCATGGACACCGGCAAAGTCGGCAATTCCAAATCTTGCAAAATACCGTCCAAAGCCGATGCGCTTGTCGAAGGCAAAGAAGAAACGTTGCCTTGAACCTTGCCCTCACCTTGGGTTTGATCGACTTTATCGGTATAGAGCGAGGTATCAAGACCGTTTACGCCATTAACCGTTTGCATAATCAATCCTCTTTTTCAAGAAGCGAGAGCAAAGCCTTTGCCTTTTCGTGGCATTGAACGTGACGCGGATCAGCGGCATCGCCCAACTTCAAAAGGGCCTTGATGGCAATCACGGCATCGTTCTTGCGACCCATCTTCATCAAGCAACGAGCGGCAAACAAGAAAGGTTCCGGATTGCTCAACGCCGTTGCAACGGCAGCCATTTGATAGGCATCGATGGCGGCTTGATATTGTTCGAGAGCTTGACGAGAACCGGCCAAACCCATCCAGAAGCGATACTCATTGGGGTTATAGACGCACAAAGATTGGAAAACGACTTGTGCATCGTGGAAACTGCCCGAGGTATAAAGACCGTGAGCCAACGCATAAAGCGTCTCCAACGTTTCTTCGCTCACACCCGTGACTTGAGAAACGGTTTGACCGTCCATCAAGCCGGCGACAAGCTTTTGCAATTGTTCGTTCGTCAACAAAAGGGATTCTGCTTCTGCCATTTCTAGGATTCCTTTGAAAAACCGTTAAGAGCTCGTAGCGATGCGTTCGAGAACCGTCGTAGCCTTTTGAATAGCCGACATCGCACCTTGCAAGTAAGAGTTGTATTGGCTAATCATGTCTTGCAAATACACCATCTTCGTTTGCGTTTGATTGCTGATGCTTTCTTGATAGTTCGTCAACGATTGGATGTTGAACGTCCACTCATCGAAGACGACCGGTATTACCACCCAAGCCAATCACTTCTCCAGCTTCTACATATTGGTCTTCGCTTACCATTTGCTTAGACAAGTGACCATAAATGGTTTCCAATCCATTTTCGTGACGGATGACCAC
>JAFNZB010000164.1 GCA_017383055.1 Burkholderiaceae bacterium
ATCATGGCACGAGAGTCGGCTTCATACTCACCGCGAAGCATCGGCTGCAAGTGCTCTTGCATGTCGGCTTGCGAGAAGTCGGTGATAAAGCCCAAACGACCGGCATTGATGGCGATGATGGGAAGTTTGTATTGGGCCATGCGTCGGGCGATGCCGAGCGTCGTGCCGTCGCCGCCGATGATGATGATCACATCGGCGTTGGCGCCCAATTCCTCAAGACTCCAACCTCGATAGCCTTCGAGGTGAGTGGCCGTACTTTCTTCGAGCATGGGAGTGACCCCTTCTTGGCGCAAGATGTCCAAGAGGGTCTCAAGAGCCTTGCCCATGGGCTCGGAGCGTTTGGCAAAAATAGCTGCGGTTTTAAATGTCGACATGCAAGGCATTATGACAGAAAAGGAAAAAGGCCGCGAGATTGTCTTCGCAGCCTTTTCGTTAGTATTTTCCGCTAATGGGTTAGCAAACTTCTTCGCCGATAGCGACGCTATGGAAACCGGCGTCGGCGTGGATGAGTTCGCCCGTGATGGCGCTCGAGAGATCGGAGAGCAAGAAGGCAGCCAAGTTACCGACTTCATCGATCGTCACGGTGCGACGCAACGGCGTAGCCTTTTCCATGTGGTTGAGGATCTTGCTGAAGTCCTTGATACCGGCTGCAGCCAAGGTCTTGATCGGGCCGGCGGAGATGGAGTTGCAGCGGTGACCCTTCGGACCGATGGAAGAAGCGATGTAGCGGGTGGAAGCTTCCAAAGCAGCCTTCACGACACCCATCGTGTTGTAGTTCGGAACGACGCGTTCGCCGCCCAAGTACGTGAGCGTCACGAAGGAGCCTTGACGGCCTTCCATCAAGGGCAATGCGGCGCGAGCCACAGCCGGGAAGGAGTAAGCGGAGATGTCCATGGCCGTTTGGAATGCGTCACGCGTGCAACCTTCCAAGAAGTCGCCCATGATGGCTTCGCGCGGAGCAAAACCGATGGAGTGAACGACACCGTCCAAATAACCCCACGTTTCCTTCAATTCGGCGAACGTTTGTGCGATTTGCTCGTCGCTAGAGACGTCCATTTGCAACACGACATCACTACCGAAATCCTTAGCGAATTCGGTCACGCGGTCTTTGAAACGTTCGTTGGCGTAAGAGAAGGCCAATTCGGCGCCTTCACGCTTACAAGCGGCAGCGATACCGTAAGCGATGGAACGGTTGGAAACGATGCCCGTGATAAGAATCTTTTTACCTTCAAGGAAACCCATGACAACCTCTTGAGTTTGGGAAGTACGATGAAAAAATGTGCCAAAAGCCGACGAATCTGACAAGGTCGGCCTTGGGAGTTGTTAACTAAACGATTTTAGCGCAGTTAGGGGACGATGCGAAGTTTTTGACCCGGTTTGAGCTGTAAATCATCCAAACCGTTGGTATCTCGCAAGTGGCTCACGCTCACATTGAATTTTTTAGCGATCGAGTAGAGCGTGTCGCCTGCGCGCACGGTGTAATTACGAGCACGGATCTTGCGACGTTGCACGTCACGCACTTCAAGCTTTAGGCGTTGGCCTACGCGGATTGTGTTGCTCTTTAAGCGGTTTACACGACGCACATCAGCCGTTTTCATACCGAAGCGTTTGGCGATCGTACCGATCGTGTCACCCTTTCGCACGCGATAGGTGATGCGACGCGTGCTCGGTAACGGCACCAATTCCATTTCGCTCTTGGCTTGCGTGTGTGAGATGTCCTCGGAACCAGCGCCCTTCACTAACAACGTACTGCCGATTTGTACTTTGCGACCCGTCGGAATCTTGTTGGCAGCACGCAGATCGGCGACCGTCATACCAAAGCGCTTGGCAACTTTATTGAGCGTATCGCCTTTTTTGAGCGTGTAGGTGCTCCAATTGGAAAGCGGTTTGCCCGTGGCTTGCCAATTCAACAAGTTCGAGACGAACACGTCGGCTTTTTCGGCCGGGATCAAAATCGGGCGTTGGTGAGCCGCAACGATCACCGGACGGTTAAAACTGGGATTGAGAAGCTTGAATTCTTCTAAGTCCGTTTCGGCCAATTGTGCGGCCGTTTCGACGTCCAGGTCACGACTTTTCGTGATGCGAACGAAATAGGGCTCATTGGCGATTTCGGGCAACTTCAAATCGAATTTTTGCGGCTCTTTGATAAGCGCTTTGATGGCCAAGAGTTTGGGCACATAACGCGACGTTTCTTCGGGTAACTGCAAACTCATAAAGTCCGTAGGCTTGCCACGACGCTCGTTGATTGAGATTGCACGACGGATACTGCCTTCGCCCCAGTTGTATGCAGCCAAGGCAAGGTGCCAGTCACCGAACTGTTGGTAGAGATTTTGCAGATAGTCGAGTGCGGCGCGCGTACTTTCCAAAACGTCCAAGCGATCGTCTCGCCAGCTCGATTGGCGAAGATCAAAAATGTCACCCGTCGACGGGATGAATTGCCAAAGACCGGCTGCTTTCGATTTGGAGAAAGCTTCGGGTTGAAAGGCACTTTCCACGAAAGGCAAAAGGGCGATTTCGGTGGGCATCCCACGGCGTTGGGTTTCACTCACGATGTAATAGAGGTACATACGAGAGCGAAATGCCATGCGTTGCGTGTATTGGAGGTGTCGAGTGTAACGATGAAGTTCGCGGTTGACGACAGCTTCAGGCAAGTCTGCCATGCCGAAGCCTTGTCGGATTGTTTCCCAAACGGTATCTTCGGGCGCGATGACATTTTCGCGAGCCAAGCGTGCTTCGACCGCCTGCGCGACTTCGTCTTCAATGGTAATGTCACCAAGAAGATCGACGAACTCGCTCGCTACGGCGTGTTGAATCACGCCGCAGCTCAAAAGGGCTAAAAGCGCGCCTCGAAATTTCATCAGACGTCAGCGGGTTGACCGGAGACGATGGCGCGCAAACCTTCTGCGTTGACGATTTGCACGTGCTTTTGATTCACGACGATCAAGTTGTCGTGAGAGAAGCGCGAGAGAACGCGGCTGACCGTTTCCAACTTTAAACCGAGGTAGGAACCGATTTCGGCACGCGTCATACGAAGCACGAATTCGCTGCGGGAGTAACCGCGCGATTCAAAGCGTTGCGAGAGGTTGAGCAAGAATGCAGCCAAACGTTCTTCGGCGTGCATGGAACCCAACAAGAGCATCAAACCGTGTTGACGCACGATCTCGCGAGAGAGAATCTTTTGGAAATGGATGTTGTATTCGTCGATTTCGGCGGAGACGGCCAAAATGCGTTCGTAGGGGATGACACACACTTCGGTGTCTTCCAAAGCGATCACATCACAAGAATGCACTTCGTTGGCAATGCCGTCCAAGCCGATCAATTCGCCCGACATGTGGAAGTTGGTGACTTGTTCGCGGCCGTCGCTACTCATCACGGAGCTCTTTAAAAAGCCCAAGCGGATGGCGTAGATGGATTCAAAGCGATCACCCGCGCGGAAAAGGGGTTCACCGCGGCGGATGCGCTTGCGGGAGGCAACGAGATCTTCCAAACGATCGATTTCTTTCAAAGACAATCCGAGCGGAACGCAATGTTCACGCAAATTGCAGTGCGAACAAGACACGCGCAAAGACGGAATCGTATTGAGAATAGACGAGCTAGACATAACCGACAATCAACTTTCTTTCAAAATCTCCATGCTTTTCGAGCAGAAACAATCAATTGCTTCAGATTTCGATAATATTGCGGGAGCACAATAACATGGAGTTTTTCTTAAACTCTTTTTTCTTTTGATATTGGTCAAAAGTATTAACGTGCAAATAATAGCAGAAGTTTAACTTAAATCAAACATTGACCGCTAGGAAACAATCGTGATCGATCCGAACAAGACCGGGGTGGAATTGCCCTCCATCGATTTATTGCAAAAGTTTGACGTGCCGGCTCCGCGCTATACGTCGTATCCGACGGCAGACCGCTTTGTGAAGACCTTTGGCCCTGAAGACTATGAAAAGGCCCTTGCGAGCCGTCATCCCGAGACCCCGTTGAGTCTTTACGTGCACGTGCCGTTTTGCAATGACGTGTGTTTTTACTGCGGTTGCAACAAGATCGTGACGCGCGACCATACGAAGAGTCGTGAATATTTGGACGTGATCGGTCAAGAAGCCCGCTTGGTTAAGGAGCGTTTGTCCGGTGTTCAAACCGTGAGTCAGTTGCACTTTGGCGGTGGCTCGCCCACGTTCTTGGATAATGACGAGATCGCTCGCATGATGGATTTGCTCACAGAGCACTTCCCGTTGGAAGCCGACGGCGAGTTCTCCATGGAAGTCGATCCGCGCAGTTGCCCGCCTGAGAAGGTCGAGCAATTGGCCAAGGTCGGTTTGAATCGCATGAGCTGTGGCGTTCAAGACTTCAACGCCGATGTGCAAAAGGCTGTTAACCGTATCCAACCGTTTGAAATGACGCGTGAGACGATGATGGCAGCGCGTGAAAACGGCTTTAAGTCCATCAACATGGACTTGATCTACGGCTTGCCCAAGCAAACGCGTGCTACGTTTGAAAAGACGCTCGATCAAGTGATCGAACTCTCGCCCGATCGCATCGCCCTGTATCACTATGCCCACTTGCCGCATCACTTCCCGCCGCAACGTCGCATTTTGGATGCTGACTTGCCGCCCACGTTGGAAAAGGTGCACATCATGATGGATGCGATCACGCGCTTGACGAATTCGGGCTATCGCTACATCGGTATGGACCACTTCGCGAAGGTCACGGACGAATTGGCGATCGCTCAACAAGAAGGGAAGCTTCAGCGTAACTTCCAAGGCTATTCCACCCGTCCTGACTGCGACATGGTGGCTTTGGGTGTGTCGGGCATCAGCAATGTCAACGGTCACTACGCTTGCAATCCGCGTGACTTGCCTGCCTACTACGAAGCGATCAAGGCTGGTCGTTTGGCCACGAATCGCGGTTATGCATTGAGCGCTGAAGACCGTTTGCGTCACGCCGTCATCATGACGATTATGTGTCAATTCAAGCTTGAAAAGGCTGAGATCGAAGAGCGCTTCGGTATCGACTTTGATACGACGTTTGCCTACGAACTTCGCAAGCTCCAAAACTATCAAAAGGTGGGTTTGGTGGAGCTGACGCCCGAAGCGATCATCGTTAGCCCCAAGGGTAAGATCTTCGTTCGCGCTGTTGCGATGCAATTTGACCGCTATTTGCGCGAATCCGATCGTGCGGGCGGTTACTCCAAGATCGCCTAAAAAATAAGAAAAATCCTTTAGAAATTAGCCTGTTTAGCTAGCCGATGGCCAGTTAAACAGGCTAAAATATTTAGATTGTGTCTCCATCTTTTAATCGGGGTGGAGGAGTCCTCGGATTTAAGGGCTCGTTTTAGAGAATTCAAATTACATTCAACAGGTATTCGGTATGCAAACTTCGCAAATTCGTCAGACCTTCTTGAAGTTCTTCGAGAGCAAAGGTCACACGATTGTGCATTCCAGCCCCGTGATCCCGGGTGATGACCCGACGCTTTTGTTCACGAATGCTGGTATGAACCAATTCAAGGACGTGTTCTTGGGTTTTGACAAGCGCGCTTACACGCGTGCAACGACGGCTCAAAAGTGTATCCGTGCCGGCGGTAAGCACAACGACTTGGATAACGTCGGTTACACGGCTCGTCACCACACGTTCTTCGAAATGTTGGGTAACTTCAGCTTCGGTGACTACTTCAAGCGCGATGCAATCAAGTACGCTTGGGAACTTTTGACCGAACACTTCAAGTTGCCGCCCGAAAAGCTCACGGTGACGGTTTACGCTGAAGACGACGAAGCCTACGACATTTGGCACGACGAAGTCGGTGTGCCCGCTGAACGCATCGTTCGCATCGGTGACAACAAGGGCGGTCGTTACATGTCCGACAACTTCTGGATGATGGGCGATACGGGTCCGTGCGGTCCTTGCTCCGAAATCTTCTACGACCACGGTCCGGAAATCGCTGGTGGTCCTCCGGGAAGCCCTGATGAAGACGGTGAC
>JAFNZB010000165.1 GCA_017383055.1 Burkholderiaceae bacterium
GCCCCTGGAATCAAAAAATACACTGTACTCATGATGACGATATTTTAGAGGATTTGATAAAAAAAACAGCGACAACCCCGTCATTTTAATGGCGGGAAGAATAGCGAAAAAATTCCAAAAGTGTTAGCATTGGCTCATTATGAGAGCCAGTGCAGATACTTTTATTGTAGAACTTCCTTTGGTTACGGGTGACGAAGAACGCAGGACTTTATCAAAGGCGTTCTCGTTTGCTCGTACCCTCTACAACGCCACGCTCTCTCAGGCTCTTGGTCGTCTTCAACGCATGCGTGAAGATGCTCGTTGGCGAGAAGCTCGCGAGATGCCCAAAGGCTCTGATCGAAACCAAATCTTTCGAAAACTCCACAAAGAATACGATTTGACCGAGAACGGTTTACGTACGTTAGCCAATCGTCATCGTGTTGCTTCCGGTCAGAAATGTCTTGGCGCTCATGAAGCACAAAATATCGGTAAGACCGTCTATCGTGCACTTGAGCGCTATCTTTTCAAACAAGGCGGGAAACCTCGTTTCAAATCCTATCGTCGAGGGCTTCATTCCATAGCCGGTACGGATAATCATGAACTGATGTGGAAAGCCGAGAAACGGATTTTTGTTTGGCGAAAACACATCTATCAAGTGAAAATTCCATCAACTCGTTACTACGAAGAGGCATTGAATCACCGAGTCAAGTACTGCACGGTGGTCCATCGTACAATCAAAACGAAGGTTCGATGGTATTTGCAATTGGCGATGGAGGGGTTGCCTCCTATTCGTCATGTGTACGCCCCCCAATGTGAAGTCATCGGTGTCGATCCGGGTCCTTCTAAAATTGCGTACTTCTCTGAAAGAGAAGCCGGACTCTTGGAAGTAGCCATGGGTGTTAAGGATTACGATCAGGCGATTCGAACGTTGCTTAGAAAAATGGATCGTTCAAGAAGATTGACAAATCCTCAGAACTTCAACGATGACGGCACTTGTAAGAAAGGTTCCAAACATTGGAAGTTTTCGAATAATTATTTGAAACTCAAAAGCGAGCTTCAAGAGATCTATCGTTGTATGGCCCAAACGCGAAAGCGTGATCATGGCACCTTAGCCAATTACCTTTTGCAATTGGGCGGTACGATCAAAATCGAAAAGAACAGTTACCGTAGTTTTCAACGCAACTTCGGGAAATCGACTCAGCGACATGGCATGGGTGAGTTCATCGCTACCATCAAACGTAAGGCTGCAAGTGCCGACTTAGTCGTAGAAGAGCTCAATGCGTATGACTTGAAGATGAGTCAGTACGATCCGATGACGGATACGTACACGAAGAAGCCACTGAAACAACGCTGGCATCGCGTAGGAGAGACGAACACGATCGTTCAAAGAGACGTGTTCTCTGCATTCTTAGCGTGCCATGTAACGGATAAAGGACATGACCGAGAGCTACTTTTAACCAAGTGGCGGGCTGCGGAATTGCTGCTTCGAGATGCCGGTCTGTGTCTGACGTATCAACCGCGTAACGATCAAGATTGGGCGCAAGCTCTTTTGAGACTCACGAGGGAACCCAAACCAGCGGTTTGGATTTCAACGGATAAGCGGTGCATCTCGAACACCGTGTATGCAGAGCGACGTCTTGCCGCTAAACCTTAAGGAAGCCCCAAGAAAAGTTCTGCACAGGTCACGGTGAATCCTTCGTATTAATACGAGGGTCATTCAAGCGCGTTAAGAGTGCGAAAAAGAAATCGAAAGGATAGAAAGTCGCAGGATTCTTCGATGCGAAAGTCGCGCTAGACTAACGCTTTAATGAATAATCAGAAAGAATTTTCGTATGAGTCAGATTCAAAAAACCAAACAACAGGCCCTCTCAAGCCACAGTCACGGTGACAGTGAACTCGATCACAGTGCGCAGAAAGTCAAAACCAGTGTTTTGGCTGTGGCTGTCGTTTTGACGCTCGGGTTTTCCGTCGCAGAATTCGTGGGCGGCTTCTTAAGTAACTCCTTGGCATTGATCGGGGACGCCGGTCATATGTTGACCGATTCGGCTAGCCTTTTGTTCGCGCTTGTTGCCAATTGGCTTTCTCGAAGCGGAGCGGACGATCATCACTCGTTCGGTCACGCTCGTATCGAAGTGTTGGCTGCATTTATCAATGCTTTGGCGATGTTTGTTGTTATCGGTTGGGTCTTTTATGAAGCACTTGATCGATTCACGAACCCGCCTGCCGTTTCGGGTGGCTCCGTCATCCTCATCGCTTCCATCGGTCTTTGCGTCAATATCGGTGTGGCGTGGTCTTTGTCGCGCGATCGAGATAATTTGAATACACGTGCTGCACTTGTTCACGTGTTGGGTGACTTGTTGGGATCTTTTGCCGCGATCATCGCCGGGACGGTGATTTATTTCGGAGGCTCTACCATCATCGACCCGATTCTTTCCATTTTGATCGGTTGTCTGGTGTTGCATGCCGCTTGGGGCGTGTTACGCGATACGATCCATATCCTGTTGGACGGTGTGCCGCAAGGCATGAAGTATGAAGATGTGGGGGATGCGATCGCTCATGTCGATGGGGTGAAAGCCGTGCATGATCTTCACGTTTGGAGCATGAGTCCGGGGCAATATTCCGTGACTGCCCACGTGACGATCGATACCTATCAACACTGGCCGATCATTTTGGATGAGATCCGAAAGACCGTGAAGGAGCGCTTCGGGATCGATCACGTGACGTTGCAACCCGAGTGGATCCACGATGTGGATACGACCTTGGGCCGCTAAAAAATCAGGATTCCTACAAAATAGTGTTAACACAGAAGCCTTTGACCAAGGCTTTTGTGTTTTTCGTCAGCAGTTCTACCATTTCCGAGCGTTTTTTCGGGTGTATTTCGCTAGAATCAATAGTTGATATCAATTCTGTGATTGCCTTGAAAACGGGCGGTCCGCTCTAGAGAACGATTCTATGAAATTATGTGGTTTTGAAATCGGTTTGGATAAGCCGTTTTTCTTGATGGCCGGTCCCTGTTCGTTGGAAAACGAAGAGTTGGCCATTGAAATCGCCTCCGAGATGAAAAAGATTTGTGATGATCTCGGTATCAACTACATTTTTAAAGCCAGTTACGATAAAGCCAATCGCACTTCGAGCACGAGCTATCGTGGGCCGGGCATGCAAAAGGGTCTTGAGATCCTTGCGAAGGTCCGTGAAGTCGTGGGCGTTCCGGTGATCACCGACGTTCACACCGCTGAAGAAGTGCCCTTGGTCGCTCAATACGTCGATGTGTTGCAAACGCCGGCGTTCCTTTGCCGTCAAACGGACTTCATTCGCGCTTGCGCCCAATCGGGCAAACCCGTCAACATCAAGAAGGGTCAATTCTTGGCTCCGGGCGACATGGTCAACGTGATGGCCAAGGCTCGTGAAGCTGCCCGTGAAGCCGGTCTTCCGGAAGATAACTTCATGTGCTGCGAACGCGGTGCATCGTTCGGTTACGGTAACTTGGTGAGCGATATGCGAAGCCTTGTGATCATGCGTCAAACGGGCCACCCGGTGGTCTATGACGCCACGCACTCGGTGCAGTTGCCGGGCGGTAACGGTACGAGCTCGGGTGGTGCTCGAGAATTTGTGCCGTCGTTGGCTCGTGCGGCCGTCGCCGTGGGTGTTGCCGGTCTCTTTATGGAAACGCACCCGAATCCGGCCCAAGCCAAGAGTGACGGCCCGAACTTGGTGCCGTTGCATCGCATGCGTGAGTTGCTCGAAAGCTTGGTCGCCATTGACCGTGTGGTCAAGGCTCAACCGATGCTCGAAGAGACGATCAACGACTAACTTGTTTTTTTGAACTTGGCGTGAGCCCTGCGGTGAGCGCCAAGACAGTTTTTTATCCATCAATCATTGGGGAATATAAACATGCCTACC
>JAFNZB010000166.1 GCA_017383055.1 Burkholderiaceae bacterium
AAGCGGCTCCAAGATCGGCATGAGGAATCGCAAAATGTAGCCCACCAAGAATGCCGAGATCACCGTCCCCTCACGGATCCCTTCGATATGCCCTAACAAGATCCAACTAAGGAGCGCAGCCAACACAACACTGATGATGTCATTGGCTTGTTTGAGCATCCCGTAAGCTTTGCCGGTGACGGTCGAGAGTGCCAACACGAAGCCGTCGCCCGGCATCATCAAAAGTCGAGAGCAGACCATTAAGCCAATCGAGAGTGCCATAAAAAGACATCCGACGATACTCACCGTCAATTGCACCGGATACGTCGTCATCGGGAAATGGGACACGATCCACATACCGGCATCGATCGAGAGGCTAAAGAGAAACACAAATGGAATTTGTAAGAGACTAAAGAGCTTGAAGTTTTTTCTCAGTAATAGAATTTGGAAAACGACAAAGACCAAATTGACAGCAAAATTCATTGTCCCAAACGAGAAATCGGTCACTTTGGAGAGTACGAAAGGCAAAGTCGAGATCGGACTGATCCCAAGACCCGCTTGCGCGACGGCGGCGATCGAGATGCCCGCGATCACGATCCCCGTTAATAAGTATGTCAGTCGAAGAAACAACACTACCCTCTCCCCTATTTTCAGACATTGTGCCAAAAAGCAAAAATCCTCGAAAGGCACTCCCCTTCGAGGATTTTTGTGATCGTGTTAACGACTTAGTTTTGAGACGCGATGTCAGCCGTTTCGATCTTCGGGGCGACCAACTCCGAGGTCACGTCACCCACCTTGATCTCATTGCGCTTCATCGGATCGGACACCAAAGCGATCGGCAAGATCTCGTCGATCCACTTCACCGGCACGATTTCCAAACCGTTCTTCACGTTGGCCGGAATCTCTTCCAAGTCCTTAACGTTGTCCTTCGGGATCAACACGGTCTTGATACCGGCACGAAGGGCTGCCAAGAGCTTTTCCTTCAAGCCACCGATCTCAAGGATCTCGCCGTGAAGCGTGATTTCACCGGTCATGGCCACATCGGAGCGAACCGGGATCTTGGTCAATGCGCTCACCATGGCGGTCGTGATCGCACCACCTGCACTCGGACCGTCCTTGGGCGTGGCGCCTTCCGGGAAGTGTAAGTGCCAATCGGTCTTACCGAAGATGTCGGTTGCCAAACCGAAGCTTTCTGCGCGAGCACGAACGACGGAACGAGCCGCTTCGACGGATTCCTTCATTACGTCGCCCAAGCTACCCGTGCGTTGGACTTGACCCTTGCCCGGGAAGACGGCCGCTTCGATCGAGAGCAAATCACCGCCCACTTCCGTCCAAGCCAAACCGTTGACTTGACCGATCATCGGTTCTTTTTGAGCAACACCGAAGCTAAACTTCTTCACGCCCAAATAGGTGGCGATGTTCGTCGAATCGATCACGAGCGTAGCGACCTTCTCAGCCTTCTTACCACGCGTAGCCTTGGGCTTAGCCATCAAGGCGTTCTTCACGCTCTTGCGGCAGATCTTGCTGATTTCACGTTCCAAACCGCGAACACCGGCTTCTCGCGTGTAGTAGCGGATGATGTCGGTGATGGCTTCGTCAGTGATCTCCAATTCGCCTTCCTTTAAACCGTTCGCCTTAAATTGCT
>JAFNZB010000167.1 GCA_017383055.1 Burkholderiaceae bacterium
GAAATGGTTAGAGGAAATGTCTGATCGCGCTTTGTCTATTTGCGAAACCATGCCATCGACTTTGTCAAAAGACTTTCCTCAAGAGGTCAGTCAAGCCATTTTTTTATGGTCTCAAACAACAAGCCCTGAAAATTCAAACGGCACTGTCTTAACGTAAACGGCAGGAAAATTCCTGCCGTTTACTTAAGTGATCAATCAGGCTTGCGCTTGAGGCAACTTCCAAACCAACTTGCCTTTACTTTCCTTGTCAATCGCTGCCAGCGTTGATTCGTGGCTTTGCAACTCTTCTTCCGTTGCATAAAGCACTCGAAGGCTCGATACGTCAGGCATCGGAGGGAGACTAGCCATATCCACGGTTGCGATATCCAACGATTCTTGACCGCGAGTCAGGGCCAAATAAACGTGAGAGAGCAACTCCGCGTCGATGTGAGCGCCGTGCAACGTACGCTTAGAGGTGTCGATCCCAAAAACGGAACAAAGTACGTCCAAGTTGTTGCGTTGGCCCGGACGAGCACTTTGAGCCATCTTCAAGGTGTCGATCACGCCCACCGTGTAATCGGCGATCGTCCCACGACCCAAGCGTCCCAATTCCATGTTCAAGTACGCAACGTCGAACGCTGCGTTATGGATGATGAGTTCGGAGTCCTTAATAAACATCAAGAAGTCATCGACCACCTCTTCAAAAAGCGGTTCTTTTTGAAGTTGTGCCCAGGTCATCCCGTGGACCTTCGCGGCTTCTTCTTCCACTTCGCGTTCAGGATTGATGCGGACGTGAAAAACCTTCTTTGTCAAATGGCGATTAACCATTTCCACGCAACCGATTTCGATCAAACGGTTACCGTCTTCGATGCGCATACCGGTCGTTTCGGTATCGAGCACCACTTGTCGTAAAGCACGCTTTTCGGTCATCACCAACTTTCCTTTTTCACTTTGGGCACACCGCGATTGGCCAACTCATCGGCCTTTTCATTGCCGGGATCGCCCGCATGGCCCTTGACCCAATGCCATTGGATTTCAAATCGAGGCAAAAGGGCATCCAATTCTTTCCAAAGATCTTCGTTTTTAACGGGCTTTTTCTGAGCGGTCTTCCAACCGTTTTTCTTCCATGCATAAAGCCAACTTTCCACACCGTTTTTCACGTATTGGCTATCGACATAAAACGCCACCGGCACGGGGCGCTTTAAAGCTCGCAAGGCCGAAATCACTGCCATCAATTCCATGCGGTTATTGGTCGTTTCCACTTCACCGCCAAAAAGTTCGAGACTCTTTTCACCATAGACGAGAAAAGCCCCCCAACCACCGGGACCAGGATTGAATTTACAAGCCCCGTCCGTCCAAATTTTCAATTTCGGTTCCGTCAACTTCTCGATTCCCTTCTCACTAAATTTTCGTCACTTCACGATGCGCACCTTCGGCAACCGCAGGCGCTTTCACCCACTCTCCCATCGCCTGATATTTTTGCGCGATCTTTCCAACGAGGGTCATTTTATCCACTTTTTTAATGCCCGAAAGCATATAAGCATTAGCCAAAGCCGGCCACCAACGATCTCCTGCTTTTTCCACCCAACGCCATCGAGCCAACGTATTGGGATTCTCACTCAAAGACGGCGAATAGATCCCAAATCGTCCCCGATCGATCACACAATCGGCACCCAACGTGCTTTTCACCCAAGGCACACTCACCGGATGGATAGGACAATCTTTGCCTAACAAGACTTCTTTTCGGCGATACCACCACGGCCCCCAAGGATTAAAACCCAAGATGACCAATCGCCCCATCGGTGCCAACACTCGCATCGCCTCGTTTAATACGAGGGCGGGATTCTCACAAAGGTCCAACGCATGCATCAAAACGACCGAATCGAATGTACATTCTTGAAATGGCAAAGCACGGGCATCCCCAAGGAGATTGACATCGTAATGCGAGAGCGCCAACTCGGACGCATCCGCACTGACCACGGCCTTGAATGCATGTGGCGCACTGCGTAAACACTTGGCGTAGGGCGCACCGATCTGAAGTGCCGAATCGCCTGAAAGTGTCGACATCAATGCGTCCATTTGCGCGGCTTCCCAACGATGCAGTTGAGCGCCGGCAGAGGTATCAAAAAATTGCGCCAAAGTTGACCGTGCCATATTGCCTCCCGCTAAGCATTTTAGAGTACCTAAGGACGTTTTTCTCCTTTTAATAAGCACTCTTGCCTACAGCCTTCTATCCTAGGGGGGCATATCATTAAAGTTACCTACTAACCCTAGGTGAAAGGAAACACATCATGACAGAACATATCTCAACGACTCGCCGACTTTTGACCGCTTCCATCGCATTGGGTTCCGTCTTCGGTGCGCCGGCTTTTGCAGCCGATCCGATCAAAATCGTCGTGCCTTATCCGCCGGGTGGCCCGTTGGATGTCGTTGCGCGCGCCTTGGCTGAAGAGCTCAAGAAATCGCAAGGTTCCGTCATCGTTGAAAATCGTCCGGGCGCAGCTGGTGCACGTGGTATGCAAGCTGTTAAGGACGCCAAGGCTGACTGCCGAACAATGGTGATGGGTGCGGTTGCAACGCTCGCGACGAACCCCGCATTGTTTGAAAAGATGCCCTATAAGCCCGACGATTTCGCCCCGGTTTCCCTCCTTTGCTTCTGCCCGAACGTGCTCGTGATGGCACCCAAACGCATGAAAGAATTGGGCGTGAAGGATGCAAAGGATTTGATTGCTTACATCAAAGCAAATCCTGGCAAACTCAATTTCGCTTCCGGCGGTAACGGCTCTGCCGGTCACATTGCCGGTGCCGTGATGGTCAATGCCGGTTTGAAGATGGAACACATCCCGTTTAAGGGCGCCGCTCCGGCACGCTTGTCCGTCATTGCCGGTGAAACCGATTTCATCATGGACAACTTCGGCAGTTGCCGCGCTTCGATCGCTGACGGCTCGTTGATCCCGTTGGCCGTGACGACGTCCGAACCGTTCGAACACTTGCCGGGCGTACCGACCTTGACGAGCTTGGGCTACACGATGGATATCTCCACGTGGTTCGGCTTGATGGCTCCAAAGGCAACGCCGAGCGCCAAGGTCCAAGCTCAATACGATGCAATCTTCGAAGCCATGAGCAATCCGAAGCTTCGCGAACAATTGGATAAGGCCGGCGGTGGTGTCCGCTTCTTGGGCCCGAACAAGTTCGGCGAATTGATCGCTGCGGAACAAAAGCGTTATCGTGACATGATCCAATCCACCGGTATCAAGGTCCAATAAGCCCTATGCAGCGACTGCGTAATCCACGCGACATGGTCGCAGGACTGTTTTTCAGTGCCTGCGGCCTTTTTGCCATTGCCAATGCCACCGATCTTCCCTTCGGGACGACCGCACGGATGGGGGCGGGCTATTTCCCGACCGTATTGGGTTATTTACTCACGATCCTTGGCATCATCATTTCGTTAAAAGGTGCATTCATTCGACCCAAAGATGCGGGCGAGACCGTTTATCGGTTCGATGTCCGTATCGTTTCGGTCGTTGTGGCTGCGGTCGCCACTTTTGCCGCACTTCTACCTTACCTGGGTCTCTATCTGTCGCTGACCATCATGGTGGCCCTATCGGCCTTGGCTAACGTGCGCCCCAATTGGAAAGAAACGTTAGGGATCATCATCTTTATCAACCTTTTCGTCTGGATCGTTTTCATCGTGTTGATCGACTTGCACGTTCCGATGTGGCCTAGCATGACAGGAGCACTGTGATGGAAGGGTTATCGCAACTGGCACTCGGCATTTCGACGGCTTTCACGGTCGTCAATCTCGGCTATTGCTTCTTAGGGGTCGTGGTCGGCACCTTGGTGGGCGTCTTGCCGGGCTTGGGCCCCGTGGCAACGCTTGCGATGCTTTTGCCGATCACCTACGGTCTTGACCCGACCGCAGCCATCATCATGTTGGCCGGTATCTATTACGGCTCTCAATACGGGGGTTCGACGACAGCCATTTTGATGAAGATCCCGGGCGAAGCCGCTTCGCTTGTGACGTGTTTGGACGGACACGAAATGGCTCGCCGTGGTAGAGCAGGTTCCGCTTTAGGGGTCGCAGCCATCGGTTCGTTCTTTGCGGGTTGCGTGGCTACTTTCTTGATTGTCTTGTTTGCGCCGACGCTCTCGCAAGTCGCGCTTCAATTCGGTGCGGTCGAATACTTTAGCTTAATGGTCTTAGGGCTCGTGGGCGCTGTGGTGCTTGCCAATGCCGATTTATTGAAGGCCATTGCCATGGTGATTTTGGGGCTGTTGCTCGGCATGGTGGGCACGGACGTCAACACGGGGGAATTCCGTTACACGTTTGATTTACTCTGTCTGCAAGACGGGATCGACTTTGCCATCATCTCCATGGGGATCTACGGTATTGGGGAAATTCTGAAAAACTTACAAATCAGTGTTGTCGCTCCGGAAGTCACAACCTACAAAATCGACTCCCCCTACCCCACGAAAAAAGACATCAAGGATGCAAGCGGCGCCATCGGTCGCGGCACGATTTTGGGTAGCGTCTTGGGTCTTTTACCCGGAGGCGGTGCCCTTTTGGCTTCTTTTGCCGGCTACACGTTGGAAAAACGCATCAAAGACGACAGCGGCATCCCCGTGGGCCAAGGCAATATCCGCGGTGTTGCAGGTCCCGAATCGGCCAACAATGCTGGCGCTCAAACGAGTTTCATCCCGATGCTCACATTGGGGATTCCGTCAAACGCCACGATGGCTTTGATGATGGGCGCCTTGATTATTCACAACATCACCCCGGGCCCGGAAGTGATGAACACCAATCCGGCGCTCTTTTGGGGTTTGATCGTCTCCATGTGGGTAGGCAACCTTTTCTTGGTGCTTTTGAATCTGCCGTTGGTGGGTCTTTGGGTCCAACTTTTGCGCATCCCCTACCGTTGGCTC
>JAFNZB010000168.1 GCA_017383055.1 Burkholderiaceae bacterium
ATCGCGGTACTGCCGACAAAGAAACGATCGTCAAGATCCTCAAAGAGATCGAATACCACACAGAACGCGCCAACGAAATCGTCGATCACGTTCGCAGCTACGCCAAGCAACGTGAGATTCATCGTGAGATCGTCGACCTTCGTGTGATCGCCGCCAAGACCGTGGCTACGTTTGAACGCTCGGGTCGAACGACGATTCCGGTGGTGATCGAAGGGGAAACCTTAGCATTGGTCGAAGCCGATGCATGGGAAGTGGAATTGGCCCTCTTTAACCTCTTAAAGAATGCGGCCGATGCGTTCAACGAAGTCCATCCGGTGCGACTCGATGATAATAGCATCATCCGCATCATCATCGAGGACCGTGGGGATGCTTGGTGGTTGAAGGTGATCGATAACGCCAAACTCGTCAATAAGGAACTGACCGACAAATTCTTCAAGCAATTAAAGAGCACGAAGATCCATGGTTTGGGTTTGGGTCTTTCGATCGTCAACTCTTTGACCGAACGTCAAGCCGGTCGCGTTTGGGCCGAACCCAACACGCCGCGCGGGGTCATCATCACGATGGAGTTGCCCAAACCCCAAGATGAAGCCGAGCCCGTCTATAAGCTCGACCATAAAGAAGACTATCGCTAAAAAGCGAGAACAAAGAAAAAGCGGTTTTCCCACAAAAAGGAAAACCGCTTTCGTTTTTGCTGTGATTCGTTAGCTAAACGTGATGTCGTATTGCTCTTGGCTATAGCTCGTTTCAACGTGAAGCGAGACTTCACAGTCGATGACGGCTTGCAAGTTTTCAAGCGATTCGCTCTCGTCTTCTAAGAACATGTCGATCACGGTTTGGCTTGCGACGATCGTAAACTCTTTCGCTTCACGATAGTGCCGCCATTCACGCATGATTTCGCGCATGATCTCATAGCAAACGGTCAACGCCGTACGGATCTCTCCGCGGCCGCCACAGACGGGGCAAGGTTCACAAAGCACGTGCGCTAACGATTCACGCATGCGTTTGCGTGTCATTTCCACCAGACCCAATTCCGTAAAACGACTCACGGTCGTGTGAACTCGATCGGCTTGGGTGGCTTTTTCAAGTTCAGCCAACACGGCTTCACGGTGCGCATCTCGATCCATATCGATGAAGTCGACAATGATGATACCGCCCAAGTTACGAAGTCGAAGCTGACGGGCAATGGTACGTGCGGCTTCCAGATTGGTCTTAAAGACCGTATCGCTAAAGTCTCGCTTACCGACATAACCACCCGTATTGACGTCGATCGTCGTCATGGCTTCAGTTTGATCGAAGATCAAATAGCCGCCTGACTTTAGGTCCACACGACGAGTCAACGCATTGGAGATCTCTTTATCGATGCTAAAGTGCTCAAACAACGGTTCTTCGCCGACATAACGCTCTAAAAGCGCCGTGGCGTTGGGCACAAAAACCTTAGCAAAATCGCGAAGCTTGTCGTAATTGGATTGCGTGTCAACCAAGATACGTTTGGTACGATCGCTCATCAAATCACGAAGGGCACGTTCTTCCAAATAAAGGTCTTGGTAAAGCAGACACGGCGCCGCGCTCACACCGGCCTTGTCTTGAATCTGCTTCCAAAGACGCTTCAAATAGATCATGTCTTGTTCAAACTGTTCTCCGCTGCTGCCTTCGGCACAGGTGCGAACAATGTAGCCGCCTTTTTCGTCTTCAGGCACCAAAGCCGTGATGATCGACTTCAAGCGTTCACGCTCTTTGTTGCCCTCGATACGTTGAGAAACACCGATATGCTTTTCTTTGGGCATGTAGACCAACTTGTTGCCGGCCAAAGAAATCGTCGTCGTCAAACGAGCGCCTTTGGTACCAATGGGCTCTTTGGTCACTTGAACGAGAATGGAATCGCCCGCATGGACTGCGTATTCGATGGGCTTATAAGAGCCGTCTTCTCGACGAGCGAAGTGGATGTCGTTGACATGAAGAAAAGCCGTGCGTTCAAGACCGATGTCGACGAACGCCGATTGCATGCCGGGCAACACACGAGTCACCTTGCCTTTGTAAACATTGCATACGATCCCGCGTTGGGAGCGACGTTCGATATGGAGGTCTTCCAAGACCCCATCAACCATCACGGCCACTCGTGTCTCTTGCGGTGTGCAATCGATCAATAATTCTTCATTAACCATATCGTAATTCCTTACTTGACCGAAGAATCTTAGCAAAGATTAGGCAACATGGCTTAGACGCCATTTGCTAAAATAAATTGGTTATAAGCAAAGGGTTTTAAACAGGAATTTTTGTGCCCTTTGACCGATAAAATTTTTATTGTGTGAATTTGCCATGACTGAAATGCAACACCCGGGCCTTTTGGCCCAACAAGCTCAAGAAAACATGGGTTACTACGTCACCGACATGGACGATAGCGATCCGCTCGTGCCGGTCTATACGATCGAAGTCAACGACCGTGCCGGCGTTGCACTCTTGCGTCGTCTTTTGACGATCGACGTCAAGAACCTCCACAGCGGTCAAACGAAGCCCTCTTTTATCTTGAACGCTTTGGGTAATGTCATGGATATTGCCTTCGTGACGCATTTAAAAGACGCTGACGAGCACTATCGCGTGAGCTTCCACACGGCAGAAACGTTGGCTTGGGTGCATCAAGTGGCCAAGGCC
>JAFNZB010000169.1 GCA_017383055.1 Burkholderiaceae bacterium
AATGTGATCGTGACGCGCGGCGGCGACGAGGGGATCGAATTGGTGATTCGTGCGTTTTGCGAACCGCGAGAAGATGCGATCCTCATCTGTCCGCCCACGTACGGTATGTATGAAGTCAGTGCCGATACGTTGGGAGTGGAATGCAAAAAGGTGCCGACGTCGGCTGAAAACGGTTGGCAGTTAAATTTAGAAGGCATCGAGCGAGCACTTGACCGAGTGAAGGTGATTTACATTTGCTCGCCCAATAATCCGACGGGGCAACTGATCGAGCCCGAGAGCATTCGACATGTGTTGGAAATGGCTCGAGATCGGGCAGTCGTCGTAGTCGATGAGGCTTACATCGAATTTTGTCCGGAAACGACCGTGATTGGCTGGCTTGCCGAGTATCCGCATTTGGCCATTATTCGCACGCTATCCAAAGCTTTTGCATTGGCCGGTTTGCGTTGTGGTTTTGTGTTGGGAAATCCGCCGTTAATTGAGGTGCTTAAAAAGACGTTGCCGCCTTACGCCGTGCCAAGCCCCGTGGCTGACATTGCCGAGCAGCTTTGGCGCCTGAAGCCATTGTCAAGATGCAAGCGCGAGTCGATGAATTAAAGCAAAATCGTCAAATTTTGATTGAAGGCTTGCTGACGTGTGAACGAGTTGAGAAGGTGTTTGAAACTGAGGCCAATTTTGTCTTGATTCGTTTCAAAGACGCCAATCGTCTTTTTGATGAATTGAAAACTCGATCGATCTTCATTCGCAATCAAACGGCGCAAATATCGCTCGACGGTTGTTTGCGCATTTCGGTGGGTACGCGAAGCGAATGTGAAAAAGTGATCGAGACGATTCGAGCCTTGGGTTAAGAAGGGGAAGAAGATGAGTCAAAAGTATTTGTTCGTCGATCGAGACGGAACGATCATTACCGAACCAGAAGATTTCCAAATCGACCGTTTTGACAAACTCGCCTTTGAACCCGGTGCGATTTTAGGATTGCGTCGATTGCAAGAGGCCGGTTGGCGTTTGGTGTTAGTCAGCAATCAAGACGGTTTGGGTACGGAAAGTTTCCCCGCGGATGATTTTTGGGGTCCGCATAACTTGATGATGCAAGTTTTAACGAGTGCGGGTATCCGTTTTGATGACGTGTTGATCTGCCCGCACAAGCCCGAGGACAACTGCGACTGTCGAAAGCCTAAGACGAAGTTGCTCGTCAACTATTTGGTCGAAGGCGTGATGGATCGAGACAATTGTTATGTGATCGGCGATCGTCAAACGGATGTGCAGTTGGCTGAAAATATGGGGATCAATGCGCTTCGCTATCACCCCGAGACGCTTTCGTGGGACGCAATCGTGGAACGTTTGACCAAGCGTGATCGCGTGGCGAGCGTTCAGCGAGTGACTAAAGAAACCGCCATCGATGTGACGGTGTGGCTCGATCGTGAAGGCGGTTCCACGATTTCAACCGGTGTTGGCTTTTTCGATCACATGCTCGATCAAATCGCCACGCACGGCGGTATCCGTTTGGCAGTGGCCGTCAAGGGCGATTTGCACATCGATGAGCATCACACCGTAGAAGACACGGCACTGGCGTTGGGCGAGGCTTTGAAACGAGCGTTGGGTGATAAGCGCGGCATTTGTCGATACGGGTTCATGTTGCCGATGGACGAGTGCTTGGCGCAATGCGCGTTAGATATCTCTGGGCGTCCTTATTTGGTCTATGACGCCCAATTCAAATACCAAAAAGTGGGCGATCTTTCCACCGAGATGATCGAGCACTTTTTCCGTTCCTTGTCTTATGCGATGGGCATCACGCTCAATTTGCAAACGACCGGGGATAACGATCACCATCGAGCCGAAAGCCTTTTTAAGGCTTTTGCCCGTGCGCTTCGTGCTGCGGTTCGTGTCGACGGCGATCAATTGCCGACTTCGAAAGGAGTGTTGGAATGAGTTTGGCCAAAAATGTCGTGATCCTCGATACGGGGTGTTGTAATTTGACGAGTTTGAAGGCAGCGGTGGAACGTTTGGGTGTCGATCCGATCGTGAGCCGTGACGCGGCGGTCATTCGCTCGGCTCAACGCCTATTCTTGCCGGGTGTCGGTACGGCCAAGGCAGCCATGACGATGCTGAAAGCACGCGATTTGGAATCATTAATCGTGGAAGCTCGTCAACCGGTGCTAGGCATTTGCTTGGGTATGCAACTTTTGGGTCACACGAGCGAAGAGACGGGCGGCGTGCCGATGTTAGGGTTGATCGATCAGCCTGTGCGTCAACTGCAAACGGGTGATCTGCCTTTGCCGCACATGGGTTGGAATCAAATCAATCCGACGGACGATCCGCTCTTTAAAGGGATCGCTGCGGGAACACACTTTTACTTTGTTCATAGTTTCGCGATGCCGGTCAATGACTTTACGATCGCTCGAGCCGAGTACGGAGAAGCCTTCTCTGCAGCCGTTCGTCGAGATAATTTCCGTGGCGTGCAATTCCACCCGGAACGCTCAGGTGCGGCCGGCGCTAAGCTCTTAGAAAACTTCTTGGAGTGCGGCTTATGATCATTCCTGCCATTGATTTGATTGACGGTCGTGTCGTGCGTTTGAAGCAAGGTGATTATTCGCGTTGCACGCATTTTGAAGCCGATCCGATTGCACGTTTTCGCTCTTATGCCGAGCAAGGCGCTCAAGTGCTTCATTTGGTTGATTTGACGGGTGCAAAAGACCCGGCCCAGCGTCAATTGGCTTTAATCGGAGAAATGGTGAAAGCCGTGAACGTATCGGTGCAAACGGGTGGCGGTATTCGTAGTGAAGCCGATGTGAAGGCACTTTTGAATCTGGGTGTGGAGCGCGTGGTGATCGGATCTTTGGCCGTTCGCGAACGTGAAATGGTAGCCGAATGGTTCAAGCGTTATGGGGCAGACCATCTGGTGTTGGCTTTGGACGTACGCATTGATGCCGAAGGCAACAAAGAAGTGGCCGTGAGTGGTTGGCAAGAAGGGTCCGGCGCTCGCTTGGAAGATTTGGTCGATTTTTACCGTACGGTCGGTTTGAAGCACGTGTTATGCACTGACATCCGTTGTGACGGGATGATGAGCGGTTCGAACGTGGCGCTTTATCGAGAAGTCACAGCGAAGTACCCGGATGTGCAGTTCCAGGCTTCCGGGGGCATCGGTGACTTGGGGGATATCGAAAAATTGAAAGGGAGTGGCGTTGCCGGCGTGATCGTCGGGCGAGCCCTTTTGGAAGAAAAATTTAACGTCAAGGAGGCGATCGCATGTTGGCAAAACGAATAATCCCTTGTTTGGACGTCCGTGACGGTCAAGTGGTCAAAGGCGTGCGATTTCGCAATCACGA
>JAFNZB010000170.1 GCA_017383055.1 Burkholderiaceae bacterium
ATGGGCATGCGTCCTTTGATGGGCTTTTTGCAAAATAACATCCAAGTGTTCTGGGCCGGTGGTTTGCCGACCGTGGGCGGTGCTGTGAATGCTTTCTTGGCCGGTCAATTGCCTCCCTTTACGCCTGCAAATACCTGCCGCGGTCACTAATCGGTAACTAAGCCATGGATATTTTGATTGTCACCGAAGAAGTCGAACAATGGGCTACGTTTAAAAAGGATGTGAAAGGCCTTGGTCATGTTGTCACATTTTCTTCTGATAAAACGCAAGCAAAACGCTTGTGCCACGATCAACGCTTTCACGCTTTGATTTGGGATGCCATCGAGTGCCCGCAAGCACATCGTGAAACGGTGATTGAATTTTTGTGGACGAATGCTGCCATGCACCAATGCATGGTCTGTGAAGTCGAGGCTGAACGATTCCATGAAGAAACGGAAGGGTTGGGATTGTTGCCGCCGATGAATCGTTCGCGCAATGCAGAAAAGTTTTTAGCCGCAATTGCCACGATTGATGCAACGTTTGCCTTTCAAAAACATTAATCGCGGCTGAACTTCGCTAAAATCAGCAAAAAACGTTTGGAAAGAAAAAATGAAAAAATTGCTTTTAGTGGCTCCCGTGGCTTTGAGCTTGGTCGGCTGTGCCGCAACCTCTTTGAGTGAGCAAGCTCAACGAGTCGTGATCCTTCAGAATTTGCCCGCCCAATTCCAATGCACCTACAAGGGCGAGATTGCCGGCGCACAAGGCAATTGGTTGACGGGTTACTGGACCTCGAACAAAAACTTGGCTTTGGGTGCTCGTAACGATTTGCGTAACGAAGCCGCCAAACTCGGTGCTAACGTTGTCGTGATTTCCGAAACCTTGAGCGGTACCGACGAAAGTAACGAACTCAAAAACGTCACGCACATCGGTCGCGCTTACGTTTGCCGTAAATAATCGACCCTCGAAGAAAAACGGAGAAGTCTCTCGGCTTCTCCGTTTTGTTTTTTAGATTCCTAGTCCGCGATCTTTTGCCCAAAGCGCCGCTTGGGTGCGCGACTCAAAACTCATCTTCTTTAACAGGTGTTTGACGTGGACCTTGACGGTGCCCAATGTGATATTCAAATAGTTGGCAACGTCCTGATTGCTCATACCAATGGCCAAACACTTGAGCACGTCTTTTTCTCGACTCGTGAGCGCCTTCAAATCCCGCTCATAGCCTTCCTCAGACTCTCCTCGGAAAGCGCGAGTCAAAGCGGTCATCAAGCGATTACTCACAACTAGTTCCCCGCTGGCCACTCGGCGGATCTGCGACATCAATTCCGCCACTTCGATTAATTTGGAGATATACCCTTCTGCTTGCAAGTGCACGGCGGTCATCAACTCTTCGCTATCATCACGATCGGTCAACATAATCACGCGAGAGTCTTTGAAGGTGTTTTGAGCATAACGAAGCAACTCCATCCCCGCACCATGCTTCATATGCAAATCCAAAATCACCAAATCGGGATTGAATCGATCCATGTAGAACATCCCGAGATGTTTATC
>JAFNZB010000171.1 GCA_017383055.1 Burkholderiaceae bacterium
GATACGCACGACGGTGTCGGGCGTGATTTTTTGTCCTTTGAAGACTTCATCGTCAATATCGACTTCGATCACTCCGGTCGAATCACGGAAACGATAATCGTCGCCTTTGATACGTTCGATGACCTTACCTTCCAAAACGACCCATTGATCGTCTTTGCCGTTTTTCAAAACGGACTTCACGGTCGTGACTTCACTTGTCTTGGCATCGACAAATTGTGCTTGAGCCGTCCCCGCACCCAAGGTCATCGCAGCGGCGGCGGTGATGGCGATCCATTTGAATTTTTCCATGATGTCACTCCGTTTCTTTCGTTTATGTATGTATTTAGTGTACGGATAGTAAGAATGGTTCTCAAATGCAATATGTGTATAAATGTGACGAAAAAGCCATCTCGAAACAAATTGAGATGGCTTTTTCTTAGGGCTTTGAGGGAATTACTTGGCTTCGTGCAAGCGCTTGAGAACGCCCACGAAAACGCCTAAACCTTCAGGCATGCTTTCGGTGTCTTGGATGTCGAAGTCACATTGGTGGTGACCGTTATGGTTACAACCGAAGAGGAAGAATGCGGCTTGACCACCGTGTTCTTGGACGCGGCGCATCATGAAGGAGCAGTCTTCGCTACCGGCCTTCGGGCTCAAGTTATAGACGCTCTTGACGGATTCGAGCGATTGAGCCGATTCAAAAACGATGTCGGAGAGTTCCGTGTCAGCCTTGATGTTGGTGGCAGCACCCACGATATCGATCTTGTATTGGCAACCGTAGCATTCGGCGGCACCGCGGATGATACGTTCAGCCGTTTCTTGCATGTATTGGTTGATTTCGTGGTTTTCACCGCGCACTTCCAATTGCAACGTGGCCTTAGCGGGAACGACGTTGCGGCCTTCACCGGCATGGAGCGTGCCAACGTTGACGCACGTTTCACCTTGGCCGTGGCGGGCGATACCCATCAATTGAAGGGAAGCCGTACAGCCGGCCAAAAGGGCGTTGCGACCCAATTCGGGAGAACCACCGGCGTGAGAGGCTTTACCCGTGTACGTGACATTCATCTTCGTGGTGGCCATGAAACCTTCGCGGATAACGGCCACTTCATGCAACTTAGCGTTCACACCGATATGGCCGGCCAAGAAGTAATCGACGTCGTCGAGATTACCGGAGTATGCGATACCACAAGCACCCTTGGTGCCTTCTTCGGCCGGTTGGAAAACGAGTTTGATCGTACCCGTTAACTTGTCGGCATTGTCTTTGACCCAATGAGCCACAGCCAAGCCGATAGCCGTGTGAGCGTCATGACCGCAGGCGTGCATCAAACCGTCATTCTTGGAAGCAAAACCTTCGTGAGCGGGGACGTGTTCGTCAGTGGCCAACTCTTGGACGTTGACGCAGTCCATGTCAAAACGAAGAGCCGTCACAGGACCCGGACGACCCGTTTCCCAAACGGCCATACAGCCCGTAAATTCGTCCATTTCATCCAAGAGGCTTTCATCCATGCCTTGAGCCTTAGCTCGTTCAATGGCGCCTTTAATGACTTTTTCTTGGCGGTCAAAGGCATGCGTTTCGTCAAAGAGTTTCTTACCGAGAACCGTCTTGAAGCCCAAGTCTCGAACGCGTTGGACGACCGTTTGCGTGGTCATGAATTCGGTCCAAGCGATTTCGGGATAACGGTGGAGCTCACGGCGAGTGAGGATCATTTCGGGGATGTAGGCGGACAACATCAACATTTGAATACTCCTTGAGTAAAAAAACGGTGGGCTCAAATAAAAAGACCGCCACCCTCACATAAGGAGGGTGAAGCGGTCTCGCAATCACGAAAGTCGATTACTCGGATGCCGGTGTTTGATGCGGTGCCGGAATCAGATGACGCTCGGCTTCGTAATCCTTGAGCGCTTTGCTCACCATTTTACCTAAACCAAGCAGAGCGATGAGGTTCGGGAAGACCATCATACCGTTGAAGAAATCGGCCAATTCCCAGACGAGATTGACGTGCAAGAACGTGCCCGACATGATGAAGCAAAGCACCAACACGCGGAATTGTCCAAGGCGCTTGGGCCCGAAGAGGTATCGCACGTTTTGTTCGGCAAAGAAGTACCAACCGATGATCGTCGTAAAGGCAAAGAAGAACAAACAAATGGCGACGAACCCAAAGCCCACGGTTTGCGAGCCCAAACCGATTGCAAAGGCTTTTTGCGTGAGGGCGATACCGGTTGCCGTTCCATCCAAGGCACCCGTAGTCAAAATCACGAAAGCGGTCATATTCAAGACGATGAACGTATCGAAGAAGACACCGAACATGGCGGCTAAGCCTTGTTGAGCAGGATTGTGGACTTTAGCGACGGCGTGAGCGTGCGGAGTCGATCCCATCCCGGCTTCATTGGAGAATAAGCCGCGAGCCACACCGTAGCGAATGGCTTCTTTGATGCTGGCACCGACCACACCGCCCGTGGCGGCTTCTGGGTTGAAGGCACCGACGATGATCATTCGGAATGCATCATCGATCATTTGCCAGTTTTCAAAAATAACGGTGAGGCTACCGACGATGTAAATGACGGCTAAAAGCGGGACCAATTTTTCTGTCGTATAAGCGATGCGGCGAATACCGCCCACGATGATAAAACCGGTTAAACCGACCGTGAAAATGCCGCAGAACCAAGCCGGGATATGGAAGGCAGTATTAAAGGCTTCGGAAATGGAATTGGCTTGTACCATCGTGCCGATAAAGCCCAAGGCGATGATGAGCGAAATCGAAAAGAATGTGGCAAGAGCTTTGGAACGAAGCCCATAGGTGATGTAGAAAGCGGGGCCGCCCGTAACATGACGTTGACGGTCTCGTTTCTTAAAAAGCTGAGCTAAAACTGCTTCGACGAAAATCGTTGCCATCCCAAAGAAGGCGGCGATCCACATCCAAAAAATCGCACCCGGTCCACCCATGGCAATGGCCGTAGCGACACCAGCCAAATTGCCGGTCCCTACTTGAGCGGCAATGGCGGTGGCGAGCGATTGGAACGAACTCATCCCTTCGCGGTCGGCCTTTTTACCGAAAATTCGAATACCACCGAAGACCTGATGAATGGCTGCGAAAAACAGACGAATTTGGACGAAACGGAGTTTGAAGGTGAAATAGATCCCGGTACCAACGAGAAGCGGAATCAGACAATAAGGGCCCCACAAGATGCTATTGAGCTCTTGGACAATATGAGTGGCGGTGGCCATATCCATGATGATTTCCTCACTGATTTTTATGATTGGATTTGTGAGTGTTTGTCGTCGGAATAAAGACCGGCAGACGCCATTTACAGAAAATGGTCCATCTATTTTTTCAGAGGGCATGGAAGATGAAAATAACGGCCCTAGTGGTTAGCACCTAGGACCGTTAAAAATGAGTCGAATAAATTGGTCTTAATTTAGGGGTATTTGTTTAGAAAAGTTTCTAACGGTAGCCAAAATACGGTATCCATACCAAATATGCGGGATTAGAACTTTTGTTGCATCATCCACAGGCGCATACAGAGGCTAGCGGGTAAAAATTTGGCGAGGACACGAACGGCGTTGGGTAAGAAACCGTAGATCGACAGTGCTCGGTTATTCTTTGCATCGGCGATGGCTTTACGGGCAACGACATCGGGTTTGACCATGCCTGAGAAGGTGTTGACGGACTTCTCTGCGCCAATCTCGGCTCGAGCATAGAGGTTCGTGTCGATCCAGCCCGGGCAAACGGCCGTGACGTGGATGCCGACGGGTTTCAATTCTTCACGTAAGGCTAACGAATAATTTTTCACGAACACTTTGGTAGCCGCATAGATATTCATATAGGGGAGCGGCATAAAGGCCGAGAGTGAGCCAATATTGATGATCGAGGCGCCAGCCGTCATGTGCGGAATCGTTCGCAAGGCCATTTGTACGACTGCTTTGGCATTCAAGTCGATTAGGTTGCTCGATTCGTGGATATCCAGCGAAGCATAATCGGCGAATTTGGCAAAACCGGCGTTATTGACCAAAAAACGAACAGAAGGCTTTTCTTCAGCCAATGCGTTTTCGAACGGTACAAGCGTCGCGAGATCGGTTAAGTCTGCTGAGAAGATACGGATGCGAGAACGATCCAATTGTTGGACTTCTTGTAAGCGTGCTTCGTTACGAGCCACAGCCCAAATCTCATCCAAGGGTTCACGCAATAACAATTCGACGAAGGCTTTTCCCAAGCCGCTATTGGCGCCCGTGACAATGGCGATTTTCTTTTCACTCACGATCGATCTCTTTCGAAAACAAAATGGCAATGAGCTGATTTTAGAGAAAAGTGGATAAAAAAATCCTCCCGTTGTCTTGGTGAAGACTCGGGGAGGACCAACCTTTCACTCGGAGAAATGTTTTCGATTTTTGTTTTTAGAAGCGGAAGTCGCGTTCGCCTTCTTCAATGCGAACCAAGCGTTTTTCAGAAGCTTGGCGAATCTTTTCATGCGGAATCTTCGGCAATTCGGCCTTGATCACGGCTTCGCCCGCAGTCTTGGTGGCTTCGCTCGCATAGTCTTCCATATATTCCTTTAACGTCATTACGGCGTTGGCTTGACAGTAGGTGGCGATTTCACCAGTCTTGGCCAATTCCATGAATCGGTCGCCCGTGCGACCGGCGCGGTAGCAAGCCGTGCAGAAGCTCGGCAAATAACCATCTTCCAACAACCAGTGAACGACTTCGTCCAACGTGCGACGATCGCTCGTTTCAAATTGTGCGGAGTTGTCTTCCTTTTCTTCTTCCACAACGTAGCCGCCCACACTCGTGCGAGAGCCACCGCTGATTTGGGAAACACCGAATTCCAAGCACTTGGCGCGCACACGCGGCGATTCGCGCGTCGAGACGATCATGCCCGTGTAGGGGACGGCGATACGGATCAAGGCAACGATCTTCAAGAAGATTTCATCGGGAACGGCATTGGAGAACGTACCCGGGTCGACGTCATCAGCCGGGCAAATACGCGGCACGCTGATCGTGTGCGGACCCACGCCCCATGTGGCTTCCAAGTGTTCACCGTGCATCAAAAGACCGACGAAGTCGTAGCGATAAAGCGTCAAGCCAAACAAAACGCCCAAGCCCACGTCATCGATGCCGGCTTCCATCGCGCGGTCCATGGCTTCGGTGTGATAGGCGTAATTGCTCTTGGGACCCTTCGGGTGGAGCATTTCATAGTTGGGCTTGTTGTACGTTTCTTGGAAGAGTTGATACGTACCGATACCGGCTTCGTGGAGTTTGCGATAGTTTTCCACGGTCGTGGCGGCAATGTTGATGTTGACGCGACGGATTTCGCCGTTTTTGTGCTTGATCGAATAGATCGTCTTGATGGAATCCAAGATGTATTCGATCGGGTTATGACGGGGATGTTCGCCGGCTTCCAACAAAAGGCGCTTGTGGCCCATGTCTTGAAGGGCGATCACTTCTTGACGGATTTGCTCTTGCGTCAACTTCTTACGAACGATGGTCTTGTTCTTGGCGTGGTACGGGCAGTAGACACAACCGTTGATACAGTGGTTGGAGAGGTAGAGCGGAGCAAAGAGCACGATACGATTGCCGTAGATGTGTTCTTTGATCTTTTTAGCCAAACCGAAGATGCGTTCGTTGCATTCGGGGATGTCGCAGTCGAGCAAGACAGCGGCTTCACGGTGCGTGAGGCCCTTGAAGGTCTCTGCCTTATCGAGGATCGAATCGATCAATTCTCGATTACTTTTGTTTTCTTGTGCCCAAGCGAGCGTGGCTTGGATTTCTTCATCGGCAATGAATTCTTCCGCAATCTTACTGCGAGGATCGTACATGTCCTAGACTCCTTAACTAATCGTTGGCGTCTATAAGACGCCAACATGAACGGTTAAAAGTTTAGGAGCGTCATTGAGAAAATAGCGATAAAGAGGATTAGCCAAAAGGCTAAATTTGCTAGCGATACGAAAGAAAAACGCTACGGTTTGTTCAACCGTAGCGTCTTTGCGTGATAGGGGGGAGCCGATTAAAGTGCCCAGCTCAAAGCCCAGTGGCTTTCCGTGATGTGATAGAACACGGGAGCGGCAAACATCAAAGGAGCCAAGCGTTCAAGCGTACCGCGCGTGATGTATTGGTCACCGTCCATAAAACGGCTACCCAAACTACGCTTCACCGCGGCGATGATCACGTCACCCACGATGCCCGAAAGCGTGATGGCCAATGCCATCAAGAGGGCTTGTTCGCTACGGAACGGCGTCATCCAGAACATGGCATAACCGAACAAGACGGCCGCGCAACCACCGATAGCCACCCCCTTGATGGTCTTGTTGGGATTGTCGCGCAAAGCCTTGCCACCGAAGTAGGAGCTAGCCATCACAGCAAACAAGTCACCCAAGAACACGACCAAGAGTAAGAACAGCAACAAGAACGAGGCGTTGGAGCCGTAACGGTCAAAGCTCAAGTTGACGAGTGCCGGGGCGTGGCTCAAGCAATAAACGCTCAACATCAAACCCCATTGGATTTTGGCCACACGTTCCAAGAACAAGTTATGGTCTTGGCGAATCATCATCAAAACCGGCAACAACATAAAGAAGTACACCGGGATAAAGAGCGTGAAGAACGTGTATTGGCCCAAACCGATCAACACGTACTGCACCGGAATAACGATGTAGAAAGAGGCCACCAATGCCCAATGGTCCGACGGACGCGTGGGCGTCAAGGCCACGAATTCGCGGAACAAGAAGAAACTGATGATTCCGAAAACGGCGAGCAGATAGTTATGGCCCAACGAGAAAGCGATCGTGAAGATCAAGATGAGCCACCAACCCATGCGCACGCGAGAGTTTACGACACGGATACGAGCGATCTGTTCGGGGGAAACCGCACGACGGATGGCCCATTGACCGTAACCTGTACCGATGATCGCCAAAAGAACTAAACCGGCCAATACCAAAAGGTATGCTTCGTTAAGAGATAAACCTAATCGCATATTATTGCTCCGCCAATTCGATCACGGCATTGCGACAACGAGCCAAGAATTCGTCCTTGGGATCGTCGGGCGTAAAGGGAACCGGAGCGCCGAAACGTACGGAACAGACGGTCGGGACCGGGATCAAGGCGCCTTTAGGCATGGCGCGGTGCAAGTTTTCGATATACACCGGAATCAATTCCACGTTCGGGAATTCACGAGCCAAGCGCCAAATGCCACTCTTGAATTCGCTCGGGATGGCTTGAGGACGACGCGTGCCTTCCGGGAAGATGATCATCGAAGAGCCTTCGGCTAACGCTGCGCGCAACGGAGCGAGCGGGTCGCTGTTTTCCGTACGCTTACGATCGACCAAGACGACATGCAATTCTTCTTGGGCGATACGTTTACGGATGCCGCTGCTCCAGTAGTCCTTGGCTGCCACGGGGCGAGTCTTGGCGCGCAGGTCGCGCGGAAGCGAAGACCACAAAACCACGGTGTCCAAGTGACTCGTGTGGTTAGCGAAATAGATACGTTGACGGTCTGACGGCGCGCAACCCTTCCATTGCGGGTAGGCACCCACAAGTAAGCGCGTCAACCAGACGATCGGGGTCATCAATTTAAACACGGTGAATCATCCTATCGATATCGATCGAGTATCCGTTAATTTTATCGGGGGGTGGCCCCGTTTGTCACTTTCTATGTATTGCAGACCAAAAAACTTGGGGTTTCTTGGGACACTTCTTAAAGCGTTTTGGCCGAAGGCATCATTTCACGCACTTCTTTGATGCGTTCCAAACGAATATCGGCAAGCAAAACGCCTTCGCCTTGTGTCAGTTCTGCAACCGTTTGGCCCCAAGGATCGACAACTAAGCTGTGGCCCCACGTCTCACGACCGTTTTCGTGTTTACCACCTTGAGCGGCGGCGACCACGTAGCATTGGTTTTCAATGGCGCGGGCTCGGACCAACGGATCCCAGTGAGCACGTCCCGTCGTCGTGATGAAGGAAGCCGGGATCGTGATGATATCGGGGCCGCCCAATGCACGGAAAAGTTCCGGGAAACGAAGGTCATAGCAAATCGACATACCAACTTTCCATTCGCCGTCCCAGCAGGCCATCGTAGTCGTTTGGGTGTGTTCGCCGGCTTGGACCATGGCGGATTCGCAGAAATGATGGACGCCTTGATCGAAATGGAACAAATGAATCTTGTCGTAGCGAGCGCGCACTTCACCGTCAGGACAATAAATGATGCTCGAGTGGATGATGTGCTCGTCATCGTTGCCCTTGAGCGGGATGGAACCTGCGCAAAGCCAAATTTGTTCGGTGCGAGCGATTTCGCTTAAGGCATTTTGGATCGGACCGTTACCGAAAGGTTCGGCGATCTTTAACAAGTCGGCTTCTTGAGTGGGCATCAACGCAAAGTGTTCCGGCAACACCACCAATTCCGCACCGCTTTGGACGGCAGAGCGGATCAAAAGGAGTGCGTCTTGAAGGTTTTTTTCGGGATCAAGGCCCGAGACCATCTGACAAGCAGCGATACGCATGGTTTTTATCTTTCCAACAATAGTTCAATTACGGTTCTTCGGTCGACGGTGTGGTGTTGGGTGTCTTTTCGACCTTTGCCACGACCGGGTCATCAAATGTGCCCGTGATGGCGTACTCCATGCTAAAGAGCTTGGAGAGCGGTGCTTGCAAGGCCAGTTGTGCCAAGAAGCTACCGACACCGACGATCGGGTTGGCGAGAGACAATGCTAACGAGGCGCTACCGAAACTCAAGTCAGGCAACACCGTGACCAATAAATTTTGTTTACCGGCGACCAAGTCGACGTTACCGCCGATCAGCACCGAAGCTTGCGGGCCGACCAAGCGGAAGGAATCACCGTAGATGACGCCGTGATCGATCGATGCTTGAGAGTCGATCGAATCGAATACGAACCCTTCGCCCACGACATCGCGGAAGTCGAGCGTGAGTCGGCGAAGGAGCGATTGCAACGAAATCAACGATAAAAGTCGTGCGGCACCCGGTTCGATTTGTAAAAGTTGGCCCGAGCGCAAGGCAGTCGACAAGCTACCGTTTAATTGGCCGATTGCGAACTGGCTTGGAGCACCGGCCCAATCGAGGCTTGCGTGGATTTGGCCGTGACCGTCACGAACGGTCTTCGGTAATTTAGCTCGTTCAAGCAACTTTCCTAGATCATTGACGTCAAGTGTGGCTTCAACACGCGTTTGGGAATCCTTTTCCATCCCGGCGTTCCACTGACCCGAGGCGGTCAATGTGGCTTCCGGCGTCTTGATCGTCAAGTCGTCGATTCGCCATGCCCAATCTTTGCCCGTGCCGGCATTTTTTGCGTCCAAGCGAACGGAACCCAATTGATATTCGTTGACTCGGAAGTCATCGACCGTTACGTCCAACGAGGGCATGTGGGCGGCGGTTTCTTGCGGTTTCGAGTCTTTGACTTTCGCCAGAATCTTGGAGATGTCAACCCACAGACGATCAAACGATCCGCTGATGTGTGCACGACCGTTTTCATCGCTGGCTGTCCATACAAATTGACCCGTTGCATCATCGGATTTGACATAGCCGTGCCAACGACCCTGACGGTCGATGTCTGCGTGCATCGTTAAACGATTAAACGGTAACGATTGGAAAATAAATTGCGGCGTCGTCAATTCCACCACGTTGAGCATGACGCCGTCGGTGTTTTCCGTCTTCGTATCCAGACCGTCTAAAAGGCGAGCCAAGAACGGATCCCAATCGGTCCAATCGGTTGTCGGCATGTTCATCAAAAGGGAAATGCCGGAATCCTTGGGCATGATCGCTTGTTGATTCAAACCGACCGAGCCATGCGTTAAACGCATACCGTTTGCGTCTTGAGCATAACGGAAGTCCAAGTCGACCATCTTGCCGATGTCCAATGCCATCGTCGGTACGCACGTGGCATCGTCTCGCGTACAGATGTTGAAGTCAAAGCGAAGCGGCATGGCTTCGGTAGCATCTTTCTTAAACGGTGCGGGCGCATCGAATTCCAGACCCACCAAGTCGCTTTCGACATGGATCTGTACACCCTTTTTGACCGTGACTTCAACGTTGGCGGCAGCCTGACCGTGACCCATCGAGAGGATGTTGGAGACAAGCGGCACACCAATGATTTGACTGACGGCCGGCATCGTTGCGGCTTCGGCGTTGGCGTAAATCGTAATCTTGCCGTCATCATCCGTTTTGATCGAACCTAACGTGTCGACGCCAAACACCTTGGCTTGCAAAGCAGAAGCCCAAACACCGCGTTCACTAAAAGCCACGACACCGTGTGCATGCGTCAACGGCGGGACATTTTTGATGTGCAAGCTGTTGTCTGCAACCGTTACCGTACCATTGACCTTCGTTGCCACGGCATTGAGGATGGGAATGTCAAGCGACAAAGTCAAACTGGCGTCACCTTCGGCCGTAGCTCCCACGAACACATCGCCCAACAAAGATGAAACGGGACTTTCGTTGACCCATTGAGCCATCGATTGCAAGGGACCTTGACCTTGACCGCGAATCACAAGCGGAACGTATTGTTCGGTGTAATCGGGGATCGAGGCGTAGACATTGGTGAGCGTTGCGCCCATCGTTTTGCCCGATTGAGCCTTGATTTCAAACCCCATGCCCTTAAAGTCGAGGAAAGCATGGATGTCGGAAATGATGGGCCATTCACCGGGGATGTATTGCCCCTTTTCATCAACTTTACCCGTGGGCACATAGTCCAACTCCAACCCCTCAGCATGTGCGGTGATTTGGAAGATGTGTTCAGGGTTCTCCGACTTCGCGTACGGGAAAAGATGCAACGGGCCGTAGAGGTTGACCTTACCGTTACGAGCGATACCGCTTCGTAAAGCCGTGCGCAACCAATCGTTTGTGGATTTTCCGCCCGCAACGATCGGGATGTAACGGTGGACCTCATTGGCTTGCATGTAGTGCAAATCACCACGGACTTCCAATGTGCCGACCGGGCCGCCTACGGCACTCCATCCACCGTAAATATTGGCAGAAGCGTAAGCATTACTGGCAACGACTTTCTTGAATTGGATGTCAAAATGCGGATTGATTGTCCACTCGGCTTCGAGCTTGAGTTCGTCGAAGTCGAGGTTCTTTTCAACGAAAATACCCGGGAAACTCAACGTGGCGCTACGAGCATCAAGGATGAGCTCGCCTTCGCCATTTTCAATTTCGACCTTGCCAGACAAATTACGGAAGCCCGGTGTTTGCCAATCGGAATCGGGCAACGGAATGGTGTCGTTGAAACTCAATGCATCGAATTGAGCACTCGCCTCATAGTTGACAGGTGCTTGGATCGGACCGGTCCAAGAAGCTTGGAAATTCTCGATCAAACCACGCGGTTGGCCCACTTTCAAAATATTTTTGACCGTTTCGGGCAAGGGCATTTGAGCGACGAATTTTGCAATGGCGTTCAAGTCGATCAATGCCACGTTGACCGAACCGTCATTGAGCGTGCCGTGCATCCAAAGGCCGGATACATACGAGTCGCCCAAATAATGCGTATCCAAGCCGTGCGGCTTGATGACCACGTCCTTCGTTGACAATTCAAAGAGGTTGCCGCTTAACGTTTCTTCGAATCGACCGCTCAAATGATCCAAGCTGATCAAGTCGTCCTTATCGGACAAGCGAAGCTTGACATCATCCAAGACGAGGTCTGCCGTGAGTTTGGTGAGTTTGTGGTTTTTGAAATGCAACCAGAAGTGCGTTTCGCCTTTGCCGCTTTGAACGTACTCATCCACACCGATGCGGTCGGCAATAGGGGCGAAATCGACGTGGTCGATATCGACGTAGAGTCGGCCCGACCAAGTCTTCGGGTCCAAAGAGTCACCGAAGAGTTTGCGTTCGATGTTGGCGCGAATGTCGATCGGTGTGTCGATGCGAGGACTGACCAACTTGGCTTGGAAACCCACGCTCCAAGCGATCAAGTGTTGGTGCAAGAGGAAATTGGTGTCCTTGATGCGAAGGGTTTGCGCATCGGGTTGCGTCAAGTCAAGGTATTCGAATTGACCGTTGTTGATTTCGATGTGCTTTTGCGCTTCAAGGATGTGAACGAGCGTGCGATTGGAGTCGCTGTCACCTTCATCATTGCCCGCATTCGCTGTGTCGATCACGAAGCCGGCCACATTGAATTGGGTCTCGCTCAAGCGTGTGACTTTGAGGTTGGGATCGGTGATCACCAAGCGCGACAGCGTCGGCGTGAGCTTAAAGAGCGTCTCCCAAGACAGCGTGGCTTCGACGTGAGGCAACGTTAGTGATGCAGACTCACCGGGACGAGCCAAGGTGAGGTTGCCGATCATCAAACGGGGATTGATCCAATTCCAATCGGCATCCAAATGGCCAATTTTGACATCGGTTTTTGTGACGGCTTCGATTTGGTGTTCGATAAAGGGGATCTGACGTTCGATTTGCGGGAACAACCACAAACGAGTGAACGCCACAATGCTCATGAAGAGGATGTAAACGGATACGACCATCCAACCCGCAATGCGAAAAATGGAACGCCAGCGTAAGCGACGAAGGCGACGTTTTCGCAACGGGGACTGATTGTCAGCGAAGGATTGTGAACGATCGGATTTCAAATGGGCCTCAATTTCTTTCAGTTAAGCACTCTAGCACAACACAAAAATGCAGAAAAGGACCGAGAGGCCCTTTTGTGCAATGGATTGTGTCTGGCTAAAAAAAGCGCGAATTTTTCCTGAAATCTCAGGCAATTTTCGGCAAAAGTGCTTCCGTGATTGCCATGGAGCGATCGGCAGCCAATTTCACAAATTCCATGTAGTCGATGTGAACGTCACCGCTGGCTTCGTCACTGATCACTCGGATCGTGACGAAGGGGATTTGGTTGACGTAACAGACTTGAGCGATGCTACCGGCTTCCATTTCGCAGGCAATTGCATTGAAGGTCTTCGTAATCCAATCTTTGCGTTCGCGGTTACCGACGAATTGATCGCCCGTTGCAACCGTGCCGATTTGGTGGTTAAAACCCAAGGATTGCGCAACGTCTGCGACAGCGGTGTAGAGCGATTCGTCTGCAGGCAATTCCACGATGTTGATGCCGGAAATCAAACCGACGGGGTCACCCACGCAGGAAGTGTCCATGTCGTGTTGCACAAGGGCGTTGGAAATGGCCACATCACCGATGTGCAATTGAGACGACAAGGTACCGGCCACGCCCGAGTTGATGATCTTCGAGACATGGAAGTGGAGCACCATGGTTTGTGCGGCAATGGCGGCAAAGACTTTGCCCACTCCGCTCACGGCCAAGACGACGTCAACGCCGTTTAATTGGCCTTGGTGATAGTCCACGCCGGAAATCGTCGTCGTGGTGGCGTTGGTTAATTTGGCTTTGAGCGCTTCGACTTCGATGCGCATGGCGCCGATGATACCGATCACGTCACATTCTCCTTTTACGCAGCGTATTGGAAGGAATGATCCTTCGCATTCAAAACGGCAAGGTAAGCGGCACATTCGC
>JAFNZB010000172.1 GCA_017383055.1 Burkholderiaceae bacterium
ACAATATGGGGAATTTTTCTTTCAACGTCTTGACCACGCGCGGAATCAATCCGTCAGGATTGGCAGCCTCGCGACCGTCAGGGGTTTTCAAATGATCTTCGATCACCGGGAAAAGAGCGATCATCGGAATACCCAATTCAACCATTTCTTGGGCGACCTTGCAAAGTTCGTCCAACGTCATGCGTTCGACGCCGGGCATCGTCGGTACGGCTTGACGCTTGCCTTCCCCTTCCATTACGAATACCGGCAAAATCAAATCGCTAGCGGTGATCGTTGTTTCGCGCATTAAGCGACGAGAAAATTCATCATGACGCATGCGACGCATACGTACTTGAGGATATTGACCGAGAATTTGCATCTTCAAACCTATCTTTTAAATGTCTTGTTGGATGATTTCTTCACGATTGATCCAGTGAAGAAGGACATCACGTAATTCATCAACGCCTTCACGCTTTAAGCCGGAGAACAGTTGAACGGAGACGTGCGGGCCCATTTGTTTTGCTCGTGCTTGAGCCATACGCAAAACGTCCTTCTTACCTTGGTTGTTCAATTGATCGGCCTTATTCAAAAGGAAGTGCAAACGAACAGGGCGGGTAGAGAGGAATTGGATAAGCCATTCGTCCGTGGGCATGAACGGACGTCGAGCATCCATCACGACCACGATACCCGTCAAGTTTTCTCGAATGGCTAAATAACCGCCGAGCAAATCGGACCAAGTTTTGCGGGTGGCTTCAGCAGCCTTTGCAAAACCGTAACCCGGTAAGTCGACTAAATCGGCAATGTGATCGCGACCGCCTTCTTCATTTTTTTGCGTCAATGAGAAAAAGTTGATGAGCTGCGTACGACCCGGGGTCTTGGATGCAAAAGCCAATCGGCCTTGACGGGTCAGCACATTGATCGTCGTCGACTTTCCGGCATTAGAACGGCCGGCAAATGCGATTTCCGGTACTTGCATGTCGGGCAAGCCCTTCAATTCAGAAGCGGACAAACGAAAACGAGCACTTTCGAATAAACTCAAAACAATTCTCCAAGGATATTTTCTAATGATATTAAAGTTGCAATCTTACACGTAGGTTAAGAAAAAAGCGCCTAAGTTTAATGAACTTAGACGCTTATTTTCAGGCTCTAGAAATTGGCTTAGCCACTAATGAAAGGCAACATGATAAGAAGTACCAATTGACCACTCAAAATGCGCAAGAACATGGCTAACGGATACACCGTTGAATACGCCACGGCAGAAGAATTCTTTTCAGAAAGCGTACCAGCATAAGCCAATGTTGGCGGGTTCGTCGTCGAGCCGGCTAACAAACCCACAATGCTGTGGTAGTTGATGTTAAAGACTCGACGAGCGATGATACCGACGATAAGAATCGGAACGATCGTGACGACCAAGCCTAAAGCCATGTAGAGCGGGCCGTTACCGTTGACGAGTGCTTCAACGAAACTTTGACCGGCTGCCAAACCGACACTTGCCAAGAAGAGTGCAATACCCAATTCGCGCAACATTAAGTTGGCCGAAGACGTGGTGTACGTCACTAAGTGAGCCAAGGGACCGAATCGACCCAAAAGAATGGCGATAATCAACGGACCACCGGCAAGGCCTAATTTGAGCGGAACTGGCATACCGGGGATAGCAATCGGAATGGAACCGAAAATGATACCTAACGCGATGCCGATAAAGATCGTCACGAGGTTCGGGTGTTCAAGACGTTTAACCTTGTTACCCAATCGACCCTCCATGCGCGTCAAAGCATTGGCCGGACCCACGCAGAAAACTTGGTCACCCATTTGGAGATGCAAGTTTTGATAGGGGAACAATTGCATACCTGCACGATACACACGCGTGATATTGACGCCTTCAAATGCACTCAAATGCAAGTCAGCAATGGCCATCCCGTTGATTTCGGGGCGGGTCACTACGATACGACGTGAAGCAAGCGGAGAGCTTTCGGTTGCCAAGTCGATTTGCGTATCTTCCTCACCGAAAAAGGCGACGATTGCGTCTTTATGATCTTCTTCGGCTACGATACGGAGCTTATCACCGTGGTAGACGAGCGCATCGGGTGCGGGACTGCGAATTTCGCCTTCATGCAAGATGCGAGAGCAAATGAACGGGCGACCGATAAACTGGCGGATATCGCGAATGCTTCGAGCATCCAAAGCGCGATTGGCAACGGTTACGTGGAAGTAAATCGGCGCTTTGTTGTTCTTCTTTTCGTCATCGTCCCAATGGCGATCTTCTTCGGCTAAGTCGATGCGGAAGATTAAACGTAAGAAGATGGCCGTACCGATGATGGAGACCACTGCCATCGGATAGGCGCAAGCATAGGCCACGGCGATGTTTTCGCCGACATAGTTCATCTGAGCCAATGCTTCTTGCGTGGCACCCAAACCCGGCGTGTTTGTCACTGCACCGTAGTGGATCCCCAACATTTGTGCCAAGCTCAACGTATCCGAGAACATAAAATACAAGATGATCGTGAGTACGACGCTTAACACAACAGCCAAGACAGCCAACGAATTCAAAACGATACCGCCGCTCTTAAAGGATGAAAAGAACGACGGACCCACCTGTAGGCCGATAAAGAAAACAAAAAGGATCAATCCGAAATCACGGACGAAATTTAAAACCGTCGCATTGACTTGGAAGCCAAAATAATTGAGTGCAAGGCCAACGAACAAAACGAACGTTACGCCTAATGACACTCCAAAAATCTTAATATGACCCAACCCCATCCCTAATGCGATGACAATGGCATAAACCATCAAAATGTGTGCGATGGAGTCCGGATTGGTAATTAATGTAGTGAGCCAGTCCATACAAATACCATAGTGGAAAAACGGGTTAACAACCCATTAGATTAATCCATAAGTCTAGCTCTGCCCGATAAATGATGCATAGCTAAAAACCCGTATTTGTCAGGCTGAGACGTAAAATCGTTGTCTAAAAGCAACCGACATTACCCATTTGAGTGATGACCGATAACGGCTAAAAAGTCTTTGTAATTCTCAAAGTAACGGAGTGCGAAATTTCGAAGTGCTTGTTCGTCTTTTTTCGACCACTTTTCTTTGATTACGACCACATCGATTCCGGCAGTTCGAGCTGCCATAACCCCCGCTAGGCTATCTTCAACTACCAAGCATTCATCGGGAAGAAGTTGTAAACGTTGAAGTGCCAGTAAAAAGATTTCAGGATTCGGTTTTATATGAGTAATGCTTTCTCGGGTCAAAATGCATTCGAATGTTGTCTCAAAATTCAATTGAGATGCGATGCTTGGATTATGGTTGGCATAGATGTCGATATTGGCTTGTTTGGTCGTTGTCGCAATCGCAAGTCGTAGTCCAAACGATTTCATCGTTTCAAGAACCTCGACAGCATGCGGTTGTAGATGCACGTGTGTTCGTAAAAGTTGACGAGAGATTTCGTAGCGACGACGATGTATGGCCGGTCCTGTGAGCATCGAGCCGCACAGCGCCCCTAAATCAGCGCAGAATGCGACATAGGGATTATCTGATTGAGCGTGTTTTTCCAGTGATTTTTCTCGAAATTCACTCACAGCTTCCGCACTCATTACCGGACCGTTGAGTTCTGAGATGAGTGTCTCATCGACCAGATTCCAAATTCCTAATGAATCAATCAATGTTCCGTCCAAATCAAAAATTACGGCTTTTTTGTCAGCGAGCATCTTGCGAGATTCCATCAATGATTGAGATTTGATCTTAATGCAAAAAAGGGGACTTGTTAAAGTCCCCCGATGCGAAGATTAGGATTTCCCAAAAATTTCATTCAATTGCTGTGATACGCGAATGAAAGTGGTTCGCTTGGTGAGTTCTCGCAGTTTGCGAGCTCCGACATAAGTGCAGGCAGAACGAATGCCCCCTAAAATGTCCTGTACGGTATGTTCGACACTGCCCCGAGATTCGATTAGTACTTCTTTGCCTTCGGCTGCCCGATAGAAAGCAACGCCTCCAGCATACTGATCCATGGCTCGTTTGCTACTCATGCCGTAAAATCGTTTGAAAGTTTTACCGTTGAGTTCTACGGTTTCTCCTCCGGATTCTTCGTGACCGGCTAAGAGCCCCCCTAACATAACAAAGTCCGCGCCGGCACCAAACGCTTTGGCAATGTCACCGGGGGTGGTACAACCGCCGTCGGCACAGATGCGACCGCCCAATCCATGAGCAGCATCGGCACATTCAATGATGGCTGACAGTTGTGGGTAACCCACACCGGTCATTTTTCGAGTCGTGCATACAGAGCCTGGACCGATTCCAACTTTGACGATGTCGGCTCCGGCCAAAATGAGCTCTTCAGTCATGTCTCCGGTGACGACGTTGCCGGCCATGATGACAGCATCTGGGAACATTCGGCGGACTTTCGTAACAAATGCGACAAAAGCCTCGGTGTAGCCATTGGCGACGTCAAGACAGAGGTATTTGATTGCATTTTTGGTTTTCTTTTGTAAATCGACGAGTTGACCAAATTCCTCATCGCTGATGCCTAAAGAATAGAAAATCGGTGCCTCTAACTTTTCCTGGGTGAAAAAAGCTTCAAGTTCTTTGGCTGTGTAGTGTTTGTTGAGTGCCGTTGAAATTCGGTGTTTTGCTAAAGCACGAGCCATCTCAAAAGTGCCTGTCGTATCCATGTTGGCAGCAATAATCGGGATGGCATGATAGGGTTCGGGAGAGTGAGGGAAACGAAACTCCCGCGTGATATCGACTTCGCTTCGACTGGTTAAGGTCGATCGTTTGGGGCGAATCAGTACATCTTTAAAATCCAAGCGCATGGAGTCTTCAATATGCATAACTGTATCCTTTTTAGTGTACGAGACGCGAAAACGGCACGAAGATAGGGTCTTCGTGCCGTTAATTCATTGTACAGGACTCCGTGCTTTGAAGCTGTAACAATCAACGCTTACCGAGTAAACGTTCGTTACACCAAAGCGATTCGATGGTTTCACGCTCTCGAATCACGTGAGTTGCTTGTTCGTCAATCATGATTTCTGCAGGGCGCGGTCGAGCGTTGTAGTTACTTGCCATACTCATACCGTAAGCCCCAGCAACCATCATGGCTAAATAATCTCCCACCTCGACTGCCAATTGCCGATCCTTGGCAAGCCAATCACTGGATTCGCATACCGGTCCCACAATTTCATACGTTTGAGGTTCGCAATCCGAGCGCTTCGAGGTTTCATAGACGGGCATCCAAGCTTCATAGAGTGCCGGACGGGCCATTTCTGCCATGCTTGCATCGGTGATCAAGAAATTTTTGACTTCGGTCTTTTTGATGTATTGCGCTTGCATCAACAGACAGCCTGCGTTCGCAACAATCGAGCGACCCGGTTCAAAAATCATGGTCAAGTGGCCTAAACCGCGAGTGTGGAGCTTTTCCTTGAGTGACAAAATCAAATGCTCCATATCGATCAGGGTATCTCGATCTTCATAGCGTACGCCAATGCCACCGCCGAAGTCGATGTGTTGTAACTCGATTCCCTCGACTCTTAATTGTTCGACCAAGTCAAGAATCTTATCGGCCGCATCTAAGTAAGGCGATGCTTGTGTGATTTGCGAACCGATGTGGCAGTCAATACCGACAATTCGGATGTTGGGTAATGCCTGTGCTTTTTTATAAAGTTCGATGCTATCTTCATACGCAACACCGAACTTGTTGTTCTTGAGCCCCGTCGAGATGTACGGATGGGTCTTTGCATCAACATTGGGGTTGATTCGAACCGAAATGGGAGCAACCTTGTCCATCGAGGCGGCTACGGATTGGATACGATCCAATTCAGGGATGCTTTCGACATTGAAGCAATGGATTTCTTGCTCAAGCGCAAATGCGATTTCTTTTACCGTTTTACCGACACCCGAGTAGATCACTTTGTGAGGATTGCCGCCGGCGGCTAATACGCGAGCCAATTCACCGCCGGAGACGATGTCAAAACCGGCACCGGCTTGAGCTAACAATTCGATAATGGCCAAATTGGCGTTGGCCTTCAATGCGTAGCACACCAAATGAGGCGTGTCCTGCAAGATCGTTTGATAGACGTTGAATGCATCAAGCAAGGCTGACTTCGAATACACGTAAAGCGGTGTGCCGAATTCTTTGGCAAGAGCCGAAAGCGAAACCTTCTCGCACATCAATTCATCGTTTTCGTAACGATATTGGGGGCAAGGCATATGGGTCATGACTGAGAATTATTTTTGTTGTGCGACAGGGGCTTGTTCAAGCGATTGCAACGGAACATCCGGCATCGGTTGTTCTTTCGGGAGATACAATTCACCCTTTAAGCCACATGCGCTTAATAACGCAATTGCACTCAAGGTCATTACAATTTTGGTGATCGACTTCATAGTGATGGTTCCAAATGACTGAAAGCGAATTTTTAAAACTTGCAGAAGCAACTTTACAACGAATCCAATCGGCTGTCGAAGAGGCGAGCGACGATATTGACGTCGATCGTGCCGGCAACGTTCTCAATTTGGTCTTTGACGACGGTTTTCAAATCGTAATCAATATCCAAGCGCCGATGCAACAATTGTGGATGGCTAGCCGCCGTGGTGGTCAGCATTTTGACTACCAAGCCGGTGATTGGATCGATACGTGTTCGCGTCAATCGCTCTTGAAAGCGTTGTCGTCTCTGTTGACACAAAAGCTCGGCCAAGTGGTCGAGCTTTCGTGAATATCCTCAATCGTTAGAAGATCTGGTCGCGGATCGTACCGCTGACCGGATCGACTTCGCCCGGCTTGGACGTTTCTCCTAAACCCAGTGTGCGGACCGATTCGGCCGCTTGGTCTGCGTAGAAGAGCTCGCCATCGATTTCCACGACGTCAGCCGGTTGTTGGCGTTCATAAACCGGGATATCTTTAAGTGCCGATTGCATGTATTCCAACCAGATCGGCAAAACCAAACCGCCACCCGTTTCAGAACTACCCAAGGGTTTGGGTTTGTCGTAGCCGACCCAGCCTACAGCGACATAGTTGCCTGCGTAACCTGCGAACCAAGCGTCAACAGCATCATTGGTCGTACCGGTCTTTGCGCCGATATCTTCGCGTTGTAAGGTGTTACCGGCTCGACGCCCCGTACCGTCGGTTGCCACGCCGTGCAAGAGCGAATGCATGATGTAGGCGTTGCGTTCGTCAATGGCACGCGGAGCGTTGACCCCGGCCAAGCGCGGTTGTGCTTGCATGAGCAAGTTCCCTTCGGAGTCGGTCACGCGATCGATGATATACGGTTGGACTCGATAGCCACCATTGGCAAAGACCGAGAAGCCTTCCAACATCTGCCACGGAGTGACGGAGCCGGCACCCAAGGCCGTCGTCAAGAACGGCGGATGGTTTTCGGCGTCAAAGCCAAAACGCGTCAAATATTCTTGGACATAGAAGGGATCGATGGCTTGCATCACGCGAATCGATACCAAGTTCTTCGATTTCTTCAATGCCGTTGCCAAAGACATCGGACCGTCAAAGCGGCGGTCATAGTTACGCGGTTCCCAAAGCTTGCCGCCCGTTAAACGCGGGTCAATGGAAATCGGAGCGTCATTAATGACCGTAGCCGGTGTAAAGCCCTTGTCTAATGCAGCCGAGTAGATAAACGGTTTAAACGTCGAACCCGGTTGGCGCCAAGCTTGCGTGACGTGATTGAATTGATTTAAGCGGAAGTCAAAACCGCCTACCAAGGCATGCACGGCACCCGTGGTGAAATCGGCAGCCATAAAGGCGCTTTCAACGACCGGTACTTGGCCTAAAAGCCATTCACCCTTCTTGTTTTGAGTGATACGAACAACAGCACCGACTTTCAATTCTTTTTTCTTGAAAAGACCCTTGAGCGGAGCATCCTTCGATTCGATGTACTTTTTGGCGAATTCGGCAAAATTCTTTGCTTCGATCGTCACGGTTTGTTGATTAGCCATGACAACGGTCATCGATTTGGAGTCCATCTTCGTGACCACGCCCGGTAACAAGTTCGCACTCGGGACTTCCGAAGCCAATGCGCGGCGGATAGCGCCTTCTTGCGTGGACGGATCGGACAAATCCACATACTTATCGGCACCACGATAGCCGTAGCGACGGTCGT
>JAFNZB010000173.1 GCA_017383055.1 Burkholderiaceae bacterium
ATGTGATTGACGCTGTCAACGTTCGTAAAGCCTATCGCGACGGCAATGAGGCCGTACCGGTTTTGAACGGAGTGACGATGCAAGTGGCACCCGGTGAGACCGTGGCAATCGTTGGTGCTTCGGGTTCCGGGAAAAGTACGCTTTTGCACGTTTTGGGTGGTCTCGATACGATCGATGAAGGAACGGTTGAAGTCACGGGCCTTGCCGTTCATACGCTGGATGAAAAAACGCGCGGTCGACTTCGCAATGAAAAATTGGGTTTCGTTTATCAATTTCATCATCTCTTGCCTGAATTTACGGCCGAAGAAAATGTAGCGATGCCGTTGATGATCCGTCGTGTGGATCGACGTGAAGCGATCAACAAAGCTCGAGCCGTTTTGGAAAGTTTGGGGCTTGGGCATCGTTTGACACACCGTCCTGCCCAAATGTCGGGCGGGGAGCGTCAGCGTTGTGCCATTGCTCGGGCCCTGGTGACCGATCCGGCTTGTATATTGGCTGACGAACCGACGGGTAATTTGGATCAAACGACCGCCAAAGCCGTTTTTGAAAAGTTTTTGGAATTGGCTCGATCGCATCAAACCGCGACCGTGATCGTCACTCACGATCAACAATTGGCAGCGCTGTGCGATCGCGTTTTAACGCTCACGAACGGCAAAATCGACTGATGTTCATCGATACGCACTCTCATCTTGACGTGTTGGCTCTCGAACCCGACTTTGAATCTTGGGTCGAGGCAGGACGTTCTTTGGGGGTGAAAGCCGGCCTTATTACCACGGGCGATTCCAACGGTTTTCAATCGGCGATCGACTGTGCTCACCGTGTCGGTTGGGGCTACGGTTTGGGCGTCCATCCGATGTTTGTCGATGGTGTTCAAGATTGGGAACTTGATGTTTTAGATCAATCACTTACAAGTCATCTCGATGATGCGAGACTCGTTGCGGTGGGTGAGGTCGGATTGGACTTTTATATTGAAAATCCTGACAAGGGCCGCCAAGAAAAATTCTTCATCGAGCAGATGCGATTGGCTGAAAAATATAGCCTTCCCGTCTCCGTTCATGCTCGCCGTGCGCTTTTTCGCGTGATGGCGATCATCAAGCAATTTCCTCAAGTCAAAGGGGTCATTCACGCCTTTCCCGGTTCCAAAGAGGAGGCCCGTCAAGTGGTCGATTTGGGATGGAAAATCGGGGTGGGTGGTGCCGTGACTTATCCTGGCAGTAAGCGCCTTCGTGATGTCGTTCGATTTGTACCGATCGAAGCCTTGGTGCTTGAGACCGATTGTCCTGACATGGCACCTGCCGATCGAATCGATCGCCGTTCATACCCCGCCGATATCGCGCATTACGCAACGATCGTTGCCCAACTAAGGGGCGAAACGACGGATACGGTGACCGAAGCGATTTTTTCTAATGCCTTAGCCGCTTTCCCGCGTCTTGCAAACCTCATTTGACGAGCTTTCTCAAAACACGCCCAATTCGTCCAAACACCTTGATTTATCGAGAAGTCTGAGGTGGTTTTCTGCTAGAATCTGCACTAATCTTGGGGCCTTGCGAGGTCCTTTGACCTGATGAAAACTCGTTAGATTCTCAATTCCTCTCACGGTTGTAATGGCCCTGAGAGCTTTTGTGGTGTTTAACGTATTGATTTATTTAAACCTTTTAGGGGAATTAAAATGGCTCTTGAACGCACTCTTTCCATCATCAAGCCCGATGCAGTTGCTAAGAACGTGATCGGTCAAATCTACACGCGTTTCGAAAACGCTGGTTTGAAGATCGTTGCCGCTCAAATGCGTCAACTCTCCCAAGCTGAAGCTGAAGGCTTCTACGCTGTTCACAAGGAACGTCCCTTCTTCAAGGATCTCGTCGCTTTCATGACGTCTGGTCCGGTCATGATCCAAGTTTTGGAAGGTGAAGGCGCTATCTTGAAGAACCGCGAATTGATGGGCGCTACGGATCCGAAGAAGGCTGCTCCGGGCACGATCCGCGCTGACTTCGCTCAATCCATCGACGCTAACGCTGTTCACGGTTCCGACGCTCCGGAAACGGCTGCTGTTGAAATCGCCTACTTCTTCCCGACGATGGCTATCTGCGAACGCAAGTGCTGCGGTTGCTGCTGCGGCGAATAATTCTGTCCACTTTTGATCAGTATCGATAAAAAATGACAGATAGCGGCGCACGTGTAAATTTGTTGGGTCTTGATCGTGACGGTTTGATCGCCTACTGCGAAAGCTTGGGCGAGAAGAAGTTCCGCGCGATTCAATTGCAACGCTGGATTCATCGTCACTGTGAAGGTGACTTTGAGAACATGACGGACTTGGCCAAGAGTTTTCGAGCAAAACTTCAGGACAAGTGTGAGATTCGTGCGCCGCAACCCATCTGGGACAAGGTCTCGATGGACGGCACCCGTAAATGGCTTTTTGATGTCGGTAACGGCAATGCCGTTGAAACGGTGTTTATTCCGGAAGACGATCGCGGTACGTTGTGTATCTCGACGCAAGCCGGTTGTGCGATGGGTTGCCTTTTCTGCTCCACGGGCAAGCAAGGTTTCAATCGCAATTTGACGGCCGCAGAAGTGATCGGCCAATTGTGGCACGCCGAACGTGAATTGCGTGCCAGCCTCGGTGTCACCGATCCCAACGATCGCGTCATCAGTAACGTGGTGTTGATGGGCATGGGTGAGCCGTTACAGAATTTGGACAATGTCATCCCCGCATTGAAGTTGATGTTGGATGACAACTCCTACGGTTTGAGCCGTCGTCGTGTAACGCTCTCGACGTGCGGCTTGGTGTTGCAAATGGACAAGCTTGCTGCGGCCGTGCCCGTGGCTTTGGCAGTGTCTTTGCACGCACCGACGGATGAACTTCGCGACATGATCATGCCGATCAATCGCAAGCATCCGCTCAATGAATTGATGGCTGCTTGTAAGCGCTATCTCGCTCACGCCCCGCGTGATTACATCACGTTTGAATACGTGATGTTGGGCGGTGTGAACGATCAAATCGAACACGCCAAGGGCCTTGTGAAATTGGTCCGCGGTGTTTCGTGCAAGTTTAATTTGATTCCCTTTAATCCTTTCCCGGATAGCGATTTGAAAAAGCCCAAGGCTGAAGATGTGAAGGCTTTCCAAGACTATCTTATGAAGGCGGGGATCGTGACCACGATCCGTAAGACGCGCGG
>JAFNZB010000174.1 GCA_017383055.1 Burkholderiaceae bacterium
AAGCCTTCTTTGCAATCTTTGCGTTAAGGGGCTTTCGGTGCAGCCGATTGTTGAGGAGCCGACGCACTTTGTTCTGCCTTGGGCGAATCGAAGAAACCCGGGAAGAACGATTCGGGGTCCTTGTCTTCCATATCCCAACCGATCACGACCGCCGCGACGACCACGATCACAAAAAGCAAGTTAAGGATGTGGCGAATCCACTTCACCATGATTTATTCTCCTTTCGGCGGGGTTTCATTGGGAGCAAGGCCGGCCAAATAATGGGCCCAACCGCTCATAAATGCATAGTATTTCAAACGAGAAAGCGGTGCACCGTTCTCGTCGGTTTGGTGCGAAAAGTCGATGAATGCGTCGATAAAGCGAGCCAACGTTTCTTCTACGATGAAATCGCTCTTTTTGCCTTCGCCCTTTTCCAAATGTTCAATCAAGTCTGCGCCCTTCCAATCGCTATGACGATTGATACGGTCGTCCTTGATCTCGCCCTTCATGATACCGACCAAGTCATCGAACACTTCATGCGCTTGGGCTTGAATCTCTTTCGCTTCGGGATGGTGCGGCTGATTGGTCTTGATCCAATCGTAGGTCGCCGTTGCGATGGCCAACTCTTCGAGCAATTCCATCATGATGTCGGCATCGCCGAGATCGATCTTGCGCAACTCTTTTTTCGGTGCGGTCAACGGGCCAAAAATTGCCATAGTCTTATCCTTTTTCTTCTTAATTGGTCTTTCGCAACACACCTTCGGGTAAAGGCAAAACGTCGATCCCTTCCTCTAATAATTCTTTGGCGTCGGCCAATGTGCATTGACCGTGGATCGTTCGGTTGGGAGCGGTGCCGGCATGCACGGCTCGCGCTTCCGTTACAAAGCGATCCCCAACATCCTCGCTATCTTGAATAATGGCTCGCGCCATTTGATAGACCTGACGTCGAACTTCTCCGAGAAGTTCTTCTTGAGAGTGCGCTTTGGCTTTGTCACGAAAACCTTGTACGTGAGGGGCCGTCGGAACACGTTTAACGTTGGTGCTGTCACAATACGGACAGTTGACCCAATGATTGGCCAATTGTTCGTCAAGACTTTCAACGGAATCAAACCATCCTTCAAAAGTCCGACCGCATTCGCAAGCACAATCAAAAACTTTCAAAACGTTTCCTTTGTCAGTTACACGCATCATCCATTTTCATTACCTCATATGGCAAACTACTTCTAACCAGATTCCATTGACCCAGACAAAATTTCATCATGTTTTCCAAGTTTCTCACCACGATTGCCGTGACAGCCTTGGCACAGTGTGCCATGGCTGCCGACATGTCCGTTGAGAAACACTTCCCTCAATCGATAGCTCTCGGTCAAACAAGCATTCATTTAAACGGCGTCGGTATCCATGAATTTCTTTTGATGGATATCTACCAGGCCGGTCTTTATCTTCCGAAGAAAGAATCCACGACTGAAGCGATCCTAGCAGGGAACTCCCCGATTCGAGCTCGTTTGTACATGCTTGGATCCGTCTCCGCTTCACACTTCGTGTTAGTGCTTCGTGACGGGTTGGTCGCCAACACGACCCAATCGGAAGTCGACAGTCGATATAAAGAGATCTTGCACTTTTTCGACATGATGGAAAAACTCGGTCACTTAGACGAAGGGACACTTGTTGACTTGGATTTTGTGAACGGTCAAACCTCGATTCGCTTAAACGGCAAACCCTTCGTGAGTCATTTGGGCGACCGTGTTTTCTACAACTTGATCCTTAAGATTTGGTTGGGCGATGAACCCATCAGTAAGGATGTCAAAAAGGGACTTTTGCCCACCCCATAATGAAAAAGTCGCCCTTTTCTCTTTGGGCGACTTTTTTGTGAATCTACTTCTCTTATTTCATCAAACGTCGACGGCGTTGTTCAAACAAACAAACCGCGGCTGCAGCGGCTACATTCAACGATTCGCAATCGTGTTCGATCGGAATGTAGAGACGTTGATCGGCTGCGTCCAATGCGGCTTGCGAGATACCTTGACCTTCGTTACCCATCATCCACGTCGTTGCCGTTTCGCTCCAAGCCTGTTCTTTAAACAAATCCTGACCGCCTCGAGCGTCGGCAGCCAAAATACGACCCTTGAAGAGATCCTTCAATTCAGAAGGCTCCACGTTTTCATAGATTGTTGCGGCAAAGTGTGCGCCCATGCCGGCACGAAGCGCCTTGGGCGAGAAGAAGTGAGCCGAATTTTTGCTGGCTGCAATGTGCTTGATACCACTCGCAACGGCCGTACGAACGAGCGTACCGATGTTGCCCGGATCTTGAACACCGTCCAAATACAAAGCATCAACCGGCATTTCGGGCGCAGCCGGATTCTCAGGCAAGGCCACTTCAACCATGATGCCCGCGCCGTGTTCGACAGGCGAGAGTTGATCGTAGAGCAAGGTATCCAAAACGTACAACGGAACGCGCTTATCGGCCAATTTCGCCAACAAACCTTCGGCTTCTTCATTGATGCCTTTGGCACGCAACAGCACGGCTAAGGGCTTGACACCTCGCTCAAGCACCACCTGT
>JAFNZB010000175.1 GCA_017383055.1 Burkholderiaceae bacterium
CATGCAATACTCGCTATGGGCAATACCGCCTGTCACGATGATAGCATCTACCTTACCACGGAGAGCCACATAACGGGCACCTACCTCACGGGCAATGGGGATCGTCGTCACAAGCGTACCACCCACCAATTGCTTGATGAAGGCGTTGGCTGCGACTTCGAGCGTCGTAGCAGAACCGGCGCATTGACCAAGAATGGTCATCAAAACACCGGCAATCACGAGCACGAGACGTGCTTCGTAGTTCTTATAGAGGAACCAGAACGTCAAAATGACGATGGCGATACCAATCCATAACATATAAAGCCTCCTATGCTAGGACCAAGAGAGAGTTTTACTTCATCAATGCGGCAAAGAGTTCATCGAGACGCTTATCGCAAGCATCCAAATGAGCACGTTTGTCGTTCAACCATTGATGATCGGCTTGCAGACGCTTTTCAGAGTCCGACAAACCTTCTTGAACACAATCGGGAGCGGGCGAACCCGTACCGACGCGCGTACGAACCACGTATTCAGCACCGAGCGTTTCACGCAATTGGTCTTCCGTGAGCGGCAATTCGCTACGTTCCCAACCGAAACGTTCTGCCACTTCGCGATAGATTTCGACAGCCTTGGCATACGGGAAGGTCTTCGGGAGATACCCTTCACGACGAGCCACGGTCACCATACCGCTAGCGAAGTTATGACCCACACGGAACGGCACGGCGTATTCGTGTTGCAACGTTTCTGCCAAAGCCATCGTGCAAGTCCAGTCATCATCGAGTTCTTCAAGAGCGCGTTCGCGGTCGACCTTCAACATTTGGAAGGCCCAACGAGCCAATTGCAACATGTGTACGCCTTGAACAAAGACGGCAGCATTGTCTTCCGACACGCTTTCTTTGTTGTCATACATACCCAATTGCAAGTTGTGTGCGCGGATATAAGCCGTTTGAGCAGCACCGATCACGTCACCGGCTTTCGCACGGGTCTTATTGACGATACCGGGGTTACGCTTTTGCGGCATAGCCGACGAACCGTAAGCGGCTGAAGAGTCCAACAATAACCAAGGACGGGTTTGTGAATATTGTTGAGCAAGATCTTGCATCAACGTGGTGATTCGAACGGCAATGTTCGAAGCAATACTGGCAGCTTCCAAGGGAACGTCAAAAAGGCTGACTTGAGAGCTATCCAATGCATTCTTGATCGGTGCATCGAAACCTAACAAGTCGGCAAGGCGTTCACGAGAGAGCGGCCAGCTGGAATTAGCCAAAACGGCCGACCCCAAAGCCGACTGATTCACACGGCTCCATGCACTTTGGATACGATCGAAGTCGCGTTCGAAAGATTCCAAGAATGCCCAAAGATAGAAACCAAACGTGATCGGCATAGCCTGAACCCCGTTGGTATAAGCCGGCATCCACGTTTCCGTGTGTTCTTTAGCGATAGCCATAAGCTCATCGCGGAATTCATTCAATGCTTGAGCGAAGTCCAAGAACGACAAACGAAGACGGGCTTGATTGAGCATTGCGAAGATATCTTGACGAGAGCGACCCGTATGAATGAGCGAAGCCTTCGGACCACACTCTTCAATAAGGATCTTTTCCAGCGGCATGATGTCGCTAATCGGTTCGACACCGGGTTGCGAGAGTCGATGTTCAGCAGCAACCTGTGCACGAGCAATCATGTCAGCATCTTCGGGACTGACAATACCTTCTTCCGTGAGCATCACCAAAGATGCACGGTTGATGCGGTTTTGCCAATAACCCCAATTTTTTTCTTCTGCTTCACGGCTCGTGGCGGGCGGCCAATCATGACCCCAAGGAATCGTAGAAATAGCCATAGGGAACTCCTTCGGGCAAAAATACCCTATTGTCATTTTAACTCTGCTACAAAAATTAAACGGGCATTTTTCTCATTTTTATCCGTGATAAAATCGCATCAATAAAAGTCGCTTATACGATAATCACCCACCATTTTGTAGGTTTTCTTCGACTTTTCGTGCAATTTTCTCGCAAACATACGTGACTAATTAACATCAGTATAGGGAAATTACCAACCATGAAATCCTTACATACCGGACGAGCCATGAATTTGGCGTTATGGTCACTATTCTTCCAAGTGTTAGAAGAAGGTTCTTTTTCGCGTGTTGCTGACCAACGTGGCATCGATCGCACGCAAGTCTCCCGCATGATCGCCACTTTAGAAGAAGAAATCGGACACGAATTGCTCGTACGTCAAGGTCCTCGTATCCAACCGACACAAATCGCCTTGGAAGCCCGCCAACAAATCGAACCGTTGATCGAAGAGATGCATGATGCATTGGCAATCGTCACAGCCAGTACCGAAGGCGAGTCCGGCAGCATCCGATTCGGTGCCATGCCGGGTTTCATGCAAAACCAAATCGTGCCGCTTTTGGTGGAATTTCAACAAATCTATCCGCACATTACGTTTGACGTGACGACGGACGATGACCCGCAAGCCTTTATGCGCGGTCAAAGCGACTTAATGCTCTACTATGGCCCGGTGCATAACCTCAACTTGGTTGAGCATTGGGTCACGCGTGCCATCTTTATTCCCTGTGCTTCGCCCAAATACCTCAAGATGATGGGCACCCCGAAAACACCGGCTGACCTTGCACAACATAACGGCATCCTCTACACGGGGCGCGTTCGCCCTCACTCCGACATCGTTGAGAAAGCCGGCAATCAGATGCATTACAAGTGGAAGTCGATGATTCGCTTCAATAACATCTTGTCAGCAAAAGCCGCCGCGCTCGCCGGCAGTGGCATCGTGCTCGACATGCCAATGCACCACTGCTACAACGAGATCGTTCGAGGCGAATTGGTACCCGTCTTAAACGGTTGGCACGTCCCCAACCTCGACAATTACATTGCCAGTACGGTGGAAGCCGCAAAACTCAAACGCGTGCAAATCTTCATCGATTGGTATATCCGTCGACGTCGTGAAATCGAAGGACAATTCCGACGAACACTCCAAGAAGATTACAACTTGCTCATCTAACATCCCGATTAAGCTCTAGAAGAATTATTTATGTCTATCAAAGTTATTATTGTCGGTGGCGTAGCCGGTGGTGCATCGGCTGCCGCACGTTTGCGCCGTTTAAATGAAAAAGCCGACATCACGGTGTATGAACGCACGGGATTTATGTCTTACGCCAATTGCGGTCTTCCCTATTACCTCGGCGATGTGATCACGGATGAGTCATCGCTGACTCTACAAACTCCTGAAAAGTTCTATTCTCGCTTTCGTGTCCGGGTCAAAGTGGCTCATGAAGTCATGAGGATTGATCGCCATGCCAAAACAGTGACCGTCAAAGACCTCGCAACCAACGAAGTCTTTACCGACACCTACGACAAACTCATTTTGTCACCGGGTGCGCATGCCGTCATTCCGAACATCGAAGGCATCGATTCCGAAAAAATCTTCACCCTTCGTACCGTTGAAGACACCTTGGCAATAGACCATTACATCGATCAAACAAAGGCAAAACGCGCATTGGTGATCGGTGCCGGCTTCATCGGATTGGAAATGGCAGAAAACCTCACTCACCGAGGACTTGATGTTACGCTCGTACAGCGATCAAGCTCTGTACTTCCGACGCTCGATGCCGATATAGCCGCCGCCCTACATGCCACTCTTCGGGCACACAATGTCACGCTAAAACTTCATTCGCAGATTCGACGCTTTGAAACCGATACCGATATCATCCGCGCTTATAGCGACCGAGAAGTTTTTGAAGCCGACATGGTGATTTTAGCCGTAGGCGTTGAGCCGGAAACGACCCTTGCTCGCCAAGCCGGACTCACCTTAGGACAAAAAGGGGCTATCGTTGTCAACGAAGAGCTTCAAACGAGCGATGAATCCATTTGGGCGGTAGGTGATGCCGTAGAAGTTCACCATCGTGTCTCGAACCAAAAAACACTGATTTCGCTCGCCGGTCCCGCCAACAAGATGGGGCGTATGGCGGCAGATAACATCATGGGGGCTCATCGTCGTTACAACGGATCGTTAGGCAGTAGTGTACTAAAACTTTTTGATTTGACTGCCGCAACGACGGGGCTCAATGAAAAGAGCGCTCAAGCGGCAGGGATCGATTATGAAAAAATCGTCCTTTGCCCAGCAAACCACGCTGGCTACTATCCTGGCGGACGAGCCATGACGATGAAAGTACTCTTTAATCGTCAAACGACCGAACTAATCGGCGCACAAATCGTAGGCTTTGAAGGTGTAGACAAACGGATCGATGTACTGGCCACTGCACTTTGCGCCAAGATGAAAGCGCTCGATTTGGCTGAACTTGATTTGGCTTATGCACCGCCCTACTCCTCGGCGAAAGACCCTGTAAATATGGCCGGTTTCATGGCGGACAACATTTTCACGGGCCTCGTCAAACAATTCCATTGGCATGACATCGAGGCCTTGCAAGACAAAAATGTCCAATTACTGGATACGCGTTCTGCAAAAGAATACGAAAGAGGCCATGCACCCGGTTTCATCAATGTCCCGTTGGATGAACTGCGCGATCGATTGAGCGAACTTGATCCGACCCGTCCCGTGTACGTTATGTGCCACACTGGCATTCGTAGCTATATCGCAAGCCGCATCCTGATCGGACACGGTTTTGACGTATCGAATTTCTCCGGCGGACATAGCTTTTACGCCTTGGTCACAAAAGAAGCGGCACTCGCTCGCGAAGTCTTTGACTGCGGTCTTAAAAAAAGTGAGTGCTAAACGCTCATCTCCGCGATTGAGTAGGGGGTAGGATTTCTCCGTCCCCCTCTCACAACACCGTACATGCGGGTCCGCATACGGCGTTTCCTTTAAGCAATCCCCATGGATTCCAGTGAATACAATCCGAACCGCTTAAACAGATCATTCGGGATTGCAATGCGCATATGGAGAGCTTTCGCGTTCCACCACTTGCCCCGTCCGTTATAGGCGGAAGCCCGTGCGTTTTCTTCGCTTAGCCCTCGCTTCATCAGCTCCCTTATCTTCGTTTTCGGTTTCTTCCAGGCAAGCCATATCAGCTTGCGAAGGTGCGTCCTGATATTGACATCGAGTTCTGCAAAGAAACTTTTGCGTGTATCGAGCCGATAGTAGTTACGCCATCCCCTCAGCGTCTGCGTAAGCTTGATGATGGTTTGCTTTAGCGAGCTTCCTCTACCTTGGCGGTAGATGGTTTTGAGCTTCTGCTTCAGTCGTTTGACGGATTTCTCCGCCACGACAATCCTTGTGAAGTTTCGTCGGTAAAACGTGTACCCCAAAAAGACGGACTCGTACGGACGAAAGGTACCGCTCTTATCGCGATTTACTCGCAACTTGAGCGCCTCCTCTAAGTACTTCGTCACACTTTGAAGGACTCGGACTGCTGCCTCTTCTGACTTCACATAAATGTTGCAGTCGTC
>JAFNZB010000176.1 GCA_017383055.1 Burkholderiaceae bacterium
AAAGGGTACGAGCGTAAGCGCTCGCATCGTTTTCACATTCGACCCACTTGACAATGGCTTGGGGCTTGGGGGCGATGGGCGCGCAAGACGCCATCACAGCGATGCGTTTGGCTTTGATTGTTGCCAAGGCATCGATATTGTCAATCACGGTGACGGGCGTTTGCGGTGCGTATTGGTTTTTGTTGCTACCGGCCGTAACGGTGGCGGGCAAGGCGGTCTTGGAGAGTTTGACTCCCAAGACGGACTCCAGGTCGGCTTGAGAGATCGCACCTTGGCGCAAAATGGCGGGCGGCTCGACCGTCAAATCGATGATGGTCGATTCGATTCCCACGTTGCTCTCACCGCCGTCCAAAATCAAATCGACTTTACCGCGCGGTTTCTGACCGAGATCGTCCATGACGTGCTTGGCGCTCGTGGGTGAAATCTTTCCGAAGGTATTGGCCGAGGGCGCAGCGATACCGCGATGCTTTTTACCCGAAAAGGCTTTTAAAAGGGCCAAAGCCCAAGGGTGACCGGGAGCACGAAGGCCGATTGTTGTTTGACCGCCCGTGATCCAGTCGCCGGCGCGATCACCTTTTTGAAGGATCATCGTCAAGGGACCGGGCCAGAAACGGCGAGCCAGAGTGTAAGCGGCTTGAGGCACGTCTTTTGCCCAAGCATCGAGCGCTTCTTCACCGGAGATTAACACGCTCAAAGGACGATTTTGCGGACGGCCTTTGGCTTCAAAAATCTTTTTCACGGCCATTTCATCGTCGGCATTGGCACCCAAACCGTACACGGTTTCAGTCGGGATGGCGACAAGCCCCGAGTATTCCAAAACATCGCTGGCGGCGCGAATCGCGCGCGGATCGACTTCGGTCATGAGCAAAAACCTTTCAATGCACAAAAAACGAGAAAACAATCATCCCTGCCATCAAATTGGCATAGAACAGAATGGATTGTAATGGGTTCTAAAAGGGAATGCTTGAGCTTTAGAGGAATGCTTCCCAGAGGATACAACCCCAGGTGAGCGCACAAAGCGCACAAGCAAAGAGAACGGCGGCGCTACCCAAATCCTTGGCTTTTTTGCTCAAGGGATGGATTTCGTTACCGATGCGATCGATTGCGGCTTCGATGGCCGAATTGAGGATTTCCACGATCAAAAGGAAGAGGATCGCGGCGGCTAAGGCCAGCGAGTGCAACAGCGGCACGGGTAAGATGAAAGCCAGGGGAATACCGATGATCGCCAACCAACACTCTTGACGGAATGCTTCTTCAGTGGCGTAGGCCGAAGCGATGCCTTCGCGCGAATAGCCGAATGCATTGATGAGGCGGCGTAAGCCGCTTTTGCCTTTGAGTGCTTGAGAATCTTTCGGTTGGGTCATGGTCACAAAAGGGGAGTCTTTGGACTCCCCTTCCTAAGTCATCGATCGATTAGAGGACTTGTTGCTTCAATTCGCCGGCGTCGTAACGCTTGGCCATCTTGAGCATGTCGATCGGCTTGATGCGAGCGCCTTGGCCTTCGCAACCGAATTCGAGGTAGCGTTGCTTGCAGAGCTCGTAGGCGGCTTGGCGAGCGACCTTGAGGTATTGACGCGGGTCGAAAGCGCTGGGATTTTCAACCAAGAACTTACGGACGGCTGCCGTCATAGCCAAACGGATGTCCGTGTCGATGTTGACCTTGCGAACGCCGTACTTGATGGCTTCTTGGATTTCTTCAACCGGAACGCCATACGTTTCGCGCATGTCACCGCCGAATTCGCGGATCGTAGCCAAGTATTCTTGCGGAACGGAAGAAGAACCGTGCATCACCAAGTGCGTGTTGGGCAAGCGACGGTTGATTTCCTTCACTCGTTCGATGGAGAGGATGTCACCCGTGGGCTTACGAGAGAACTTGTAAGCACCGTGGCTCGTACCGATGGCGATGGCCAATGCGTCCAATTGCGTGAGCTTGACGAATTCGGCAGCTTGGTCCGGGTCCGTGAGCAATTGGTCGCGCGTCATCACGGCGTCAGTACCGTGACCGTCTTCCTTGTCGCCTTGCATCGTTTCCAAAGAACCGAGGCAACCGAGTTCACCTTCCACGCTCACACCGATGCAGTGAGCCATTTCAACGACACGGCGCGTCACGTCGACGTTGTAGTCGAAAGAGGCGATCGTCTTACCGTCGGACATCAAGGAGCCGTCCATCATCACGGACGTGAAACCCATGCTCATAGCGCCTTGGCAGACGGACGGGCTTTGACCGTGGTCTTGGTGCATACACACCGGAACGTCCGGATAGGACTTCACTGCGGCTTCAATGAGGTTCTTCAAGAAGTATTCGCCCGTGTACTTACGAGCGCCAGCGGAAGCTTGCATGATGACCGGAGCGCCCACTTCTTGAGCGGCCGACATGATGGCTTGCACTTGTTCGAGGTTATTGACGTTGAAAGCCGGCACGCCGTAACCGTTTTCGGCAGCGTGATCCAAAATTTGACGTAAAGAGACAAGAGCCATGATCAGGATGTCCTATTATGAATACGAAAGTAAATGGTTAACTTCTCAATTTTAGCGAGAACGACTTTATTTTGTGGCTTTTTCGAGGATTGGCGTTGTGAAAAACCGTTACAAAATCGAGTTGTTCGATGCAACTTGGGATTTGATGCCGTGCAAAATGGCCATTGCCACCTTTTGCTGGTAATCCGAGGTCTTCAATTTCTTTTCTTCTTGCGGGTTGCTGATAAAGGCGGTCTCAACCAACACGGAGGGGATGCCAGGAGCCTTTAACACCAAGAAGCCGGCCTGTTCTACGTTGTTGCGATGAAGCGTGTTGATCTTACCCAAGCGTTGCAAGATGCAATGACCCAATTCCAAACTGTAGTCAATCTTCCATTGCGTGGTCATGTCGACCAACACGTTTTGGATCTTCTTGTTGAATTCATTGAAATTGGCCCCGCCGATCAAGTCGGCTTCGTTCTGATTCTTAGCCAACCACATAGCCGCCGAGCTCGTTGCTCCGCGTTCTGCCAACGCGTACACCGATGCTCCCTTGGCAGAGGGCTTGGTCCAGGCGTCAGCGTGGATACTTACAAAGAGGTGAGCCTTGGCTTTTTGGGCAATCATGACGCGTTGGCTCAAACTTACGAAGTGGTCGCTCGAGCGCGTCATCACGGCTCGCATGCCTTTTTCTCGATCGATCAAACGCTCAAGGCGCTTAGCGATTGCCAACGTGATGTGCTTTTCGTACGTTTTGCGCTTCCCGATGGCGCCGGGGTCTTCGCCGCCGTGGCCCGCATCGATCACGATGACGATCTCTTTTTTCTTGGGTTGCGCTTGACGTGCAACGGCCTTGGGCGGCTCTTTTTTCGCTTCCGGTTTTGGCAATTGCGCCGTGGGCTTCGTGTCTTTTTTATCGTCAAGACCGGCCAAGACACCCGCGATCGGATCGACTTCGGCGTTGGCAGGATAGATGTCAAAAATCAAACGATGTTTGTAGCTCGCCACGGGTTTGAGCGAGAAGACTTCGGGACGTACGTCCGTTTTTAAGTCCAT
>JAFNZB010000177.1 GCA_017383055.1 Burkholderiaceae bacterium
CCCCACTTCGGGTGCCAAAGGGCCCAACCCAAACCGAACGTGTAAGCAGCGGTCACACAGATCAAGCCGATTTCGGAATCCAATTCACGAATCGGAACGAAAAGACCTAAGGTACCGATGAAAAGTAAGAGGGCATTGTCGCCCACGACACGGCCGTAGGCGCGAGGCGAGGCACTTTTACCAAAAGCCAACGCCACGGGTTGTGCTTCGTCGCGGCGAGCAAAGTACCAAGTACCGTACCAAATAAAGCCCGTGGTGAACGTATAGAAAAAGAGGATGGAAAGGCGTGCGGCGACATCGGTTCCCAACAACCAACCGAAGAGCTTGGCAAAAAGCGCGGCACACCAAAGCATGAGTGGCGTGTCTTGATAGTGGGGCACACCCAAGTTGTTGGGCAGTGCCCAATCGATGCCTGTGCCATTGATCATGGAGAGGATCGTTGCGAAAGCGGACAGTTCCGAAGAGCCCCAATAATCACGAGACAAAATGCCCGGGCAGATAAAAGCCACGAGCAATGCCAACAAGGCTAAGCGCGGTAATTTCGAGGCGCTCGTAGCGCTGGCGACAATGGGGGAAGAACGATCGGCAAACATGGTTCTTGAGACGACTCTAAGACAAAATCCTTAACCTACTAATTGTAGTGGAAAACGGTGGGCGAACCCAAAAAAAAGAGGTTGTCCTCTTAGTGAGAACAACCTCTTTACGAATCGAAGCAAGATGCGATCGATTAGGCCTTCTTGGCGTACATTGCGTACTTGGCGCGGAACTTTTCAACGCGGCCAGCTTCAACGATACGCGTTTGGGCGCCCGTGTAGAACGGGTGGCTTTCAGAAGACGTATCCAACTTCACGAGCGGGTACGTAACGCCGTCGATTTCCACCGTTTCCTTCGTTTGAGCGGTGGAGTTGATGATGAACGTCTTGTTGATGGACAAATCGCAGAAGGCAACTTCGCGATATTCGGGGTGAATACCTTGTTTCATTTGTAAATTTTCCTAGTTTAAATGTCGGTCGCCCGGATGGCCTTGCGAGCACGCCTGTCTTTTTACAGGTCTTACAGCCGGCATGCGCGATCCACGTGCCAACTAGAGGGCGGAATTATCCAACAAAATTAAATAAATAGCAAGGGATTGGAGAAAGAAAAAAGCGAGCCTGAAAAATCGGACTCGCTTTATGGGAGATGTGTCGGTGATTAACCGCCGCGACGCATCAAGTCGAAGAAGTCTTGGTTGTTTTTCGTGCCCGACATACGATCGAGCAAGAATTCCATGGCTTCGACTTCGTCCATGTCGCTCAAGAGCTTGCGCAAGATCCAGCTCTTTTGCAAAACGGCCGGTTCGAGCAACAACTCTTCGCGACGCGTACCGGAACGCAACACGTTGATAGCCGGATAGATGCGTTTTTCAGCCAAGCGACGTTCAAGGTGGACTTCCATGTTGCCCGTACCCTTGAATTCTTCGTAAATCACGTCGTCCATGCGGCTACCGGTGTCGACCAATGCCGTGGCGATGATCGTCAAAGAACCGCCTTCTTCCAAGTTACGAGCGGCACCGAAAACACGCTTCGGACGGTGAAGGGCGTTAGCGTCCACACCGCCCGAGAGCACACG
>JAFNZB010000178.1 GCA_017383055.1 Burkholderiaceae bacterium
ATTGGGTATCCACACCCACATTGCCTTTGAGTTTCCCCGTTTTTTCGGAGAAATCCGCAGAGAAACGAACGCTCGTTTCTCCCTTCATGGCGAGCGCTCCCGTTGAAAGGTTCACGTTTTCCAATGCATAGACTTTCTTATCCGGCAAACCGTAGACCGTCAGCGCCGAATTAAAGACATCGATACCGTGAACGGAGAAATCTTTAATAAAGGACAATCCACCCTTCGTGTCTTTCGTTTGAACGGTCGTTTCACCCGTCGCCGCTTCCACTTGCTTCTTATCGAGCGCCGCCTTCAAGCGTTCAAGATTGACTTTACCTTTCAAACCGTCAATTTTGATGGCATCAAGTTTCACCTCGCCCTTGAGGAGCGGCAAAACCATGACACCGACGCTTGCCGAGTTCAAACTCAGTTGAGGCTTGTCACTATTGACATAAGAAAGGGAGGTTGCCGGCAATTGAACGGCAATTTTGGGAAAGAGTTTGATATCGACCGGACCGGCAAAGGTCAGATCACGATTCAAACGAGACTTCGCTTCTTTTTTGAGTTCATGGGCAATGGTTTCACCGTCTAATAAATAATTGACGGCTACGGCGCCGGCCACAGCCACAACGCCAATCACAACCACGCCACCGATGAGGATCTTTTTCATGATGACTCCTCTATTTATAGGGATTTATTTATTCTCAGTTTAGATCACTCCCTTTGAGGACGCGAGCGTTTTTATGTAACAATTTTTTTGATCGTCCCACGATGAAAAAAGCTCGTCACGAAGACGAGCTTTTTTAGAAATCGAAGCCAATTTTCGATTACGGACGAAGGGATGCCACGGCACCTTCTTGGGTCTTACGCCATTGAGCGATTGCATCCACACAATCCGGAACCAAGACCGGACCCTTGTAGATGAAACCGGAGTACAACTGAACGAGCTTAGCACCGGCTTGCATCTTTTCCACGCCGTCTTCAGCCGTCATGACACCGCCGCTGGCGATGATCGGCATCGTTTCTTGGAGGTGACGATACAAGAGATCGACCACTTCGGTGGAACGTTCACGCAAAGGCTTACCGGACAAACCACCCGTTTCGTTGCAGTGCGGCATACCCGGGATTGCATCACGGGCAATCGTCGTGTTCGTAGCGATGATGGCATCGATACCATAGTGAACGAGTTGATCAGCCACACGCTTGATAGCATCGTTTTCCAAATCCGGAGCGACCTTCAACGCGATCGGCACATACTTACCATTATTGGCATCGATCAACTTCTTGCGCTCATCCGTCACGGCAGACAACAACTTCACCAATTCTTCATCGGCTTGCAGAGCACGCAAGTTCTTCGTGTTCGGGGAAGAAATGTTGATGGCAATGTAGTCGGAGTGGTTATAGACCTTACGCAAGCAGATCAAGTAGTCGCTCACAGCATTTTCGATCGGCGTGACGGCATTCTTACCGATATTGACACCCAAAATACCGCCGCGGCTACGGAAAGCAGCTGCGCTCTTTAAATGTTGGAGTACTTCATCAACACCGTGGTTATTGAAACCCATGCGGTTGATGATGCCTTCGGCCGGAATCACACGGAAAAGACGGGGCTTGGGATTACCCGGTTGAGCCTTCGGCGTAATCGTACCGATTTCAACGTGACCAAAACCGAGGCCACCGAATGCGCTCACGTGTTCACCGTTCTTGTCCATACCGGCTGCCAAACCGATCGTGTTCGGGAAACGCAAACCCATCACTTCGATCGGATCTTCCACCGGATCGCGCGTGACCAACTTCGTCACACCCAAATTCACCGCCCAGTCCAAATTCGACATAATGACGGAGTGAGCCGTTTCAGGATCCATGCAGAACAAAACACGCTTAGCCAATTGATACAACATAAATTTCTCTTTATTTCAAAATCAGGGCGCAAAAGCCCTACATTAATAATTGTGCAAATTCTAGCAACTTAACGAATAGCTGTGAAGCGAAAACCGGCCGGCACGCCGATCGGCAAAGTAATGTTCAAGCGTAGTTTTGACCGTGGTAAAACTTATTTCATCCCAAGGAATCTCATCTTCACTGAAAAGTCGTTGCTCAAGTGTCTCCGGTCCGGGATTCCAATCAAGGTCTTTCAGTTCCGCCACGAAATAAAAATGCACTTGACTTGGGCTCGCTTGGGGCACATCAATCAAGGTCAACAAGTCTTTCACTTCAATATGAGCCCCACTTTCTTCCCAAGTCTCCCGAGCCGCCCCTTCTTTTAAAGTTTCACCCGTTTCCATGAATCCCGCCGGCAACGTCCAGTAACCTTTTCGTGGTTCGATCGCTCGTCGACACAAAAGGACCTTATCTCCCCAAACGGGAATGGTTCCAACGACCGGCAAAGGATTGACATAGTGCACATAGCCACATTCGGAACAGACTTCACGCGGATGCGAGTCAACACCTGATAGCATCACCTTCATGGGAGCGGCACACATCGGACAATATTGAAAGGATTTGACCATTCGATTTCTCCATGACTAGAACCATTCTAAATGACTCAAACTGGACTCTTTGAAAATATTTTTAAATTTTTTAAGTAAAGTACTTGACAAAGCTCAACTTCATCATTAACATTCTACATCTCTTAATTGTTGATCGCGGGATGGAGCAGTCTGGTAGCTCGTCGGGCTCATAACCCGAAGGTCGTTGGTTCAAATCCTTCTCCCGCAACCAAATTCCAAGGGGCAGTTCTCTACGAACTGCCCCTTATCTTTTTCTCAAAGCAAAAACGCCACGCTGTCTATTTTGCTCGACCATCAC
>JAFNZB010000179.1 GCA_017383055.1 Burkholderiaceae bacterium
CAGCACTTGTTCGTGAACGTTGGAAATTGCCGGGCCGTAAATGGATCGCGGGTTTCAAGAGCATGAACGAATTAGGCGAAAGCATCTAAATCCTTTATAATTAAATATTTTCATCAACTCTTAACTTTCAAGCAAAAGTAAAATGGAAGCTGAACGCATCAACCAGATCGAGGCCAAGATCGAGGACCTCACAGCTCGTTTGCTCGAGCTGAGGGGGTATCTTTGACATCGACCGTCAAGAACGTCGATTAGAAGAAGTCAACCGTGAGATGGAAAATCCCGCTTTGTGGGATGATCCTGAAAACGCCCAAAAGGTCAGCAAAGAGAAGAAATTGTTGGATGAGACCGTGGGTCTTTTCCGTGAATTGACCGCAGGTGTCGCTGACGCCGGCGAACTCTTTGAATTGTCGATGGCTGAAGAAGACTATCCGACGGTGAGCGCCATTGGCGACGACGTCGAAGACTTGGAAAAGGCTGTCGCGAAACTTGAATTCAAGCGCATGTTCAATCAGCCGATGGACTCGGCTAACTGCTTCTTGGAAATCCAAGCCGGTGCCGGTGGCACGGAAGCTCAAGACTGGGCAAGCATTCTTGAACGTATGTACTTGCGCTATGGCGAACGCCAAGGTTTCAAGGTCGAACTCCAAGAAGAGACCGAAGGTGACGTGGCCGGTATCAAGGGTTGTACGATTCGATTTGAAGGCAATTACGCCTACGGTTTGTTGCGCACCGAAACGGGCGTACACCGTTTGGTCCGTAAGAGCCCGTTTGACTCCAACGCACGTCGTCACACCTCTTTCACGAGCGTGTATGTGTATCCGGAAGTGGACGATTCCTTTGAAGTGGAAATCAATCCGGCCGACTTGCGTGTGGACGTGTTCCGCGCCTCCGGTGCCGGTGGTCAGCACATTCAGAAGACCGAATCGGCCGTTCGTATTACGCACATCCCGACGGGTATCGTGACGCAATGCCAAAACGACCGTAGCCAACACCGCAACCGCGATCAAGCCATGCAACAGTTGAAGGCCAAGCTCTATGAGTTGGAAATGCGCAAGCGTTTGGCTGTTCAACAAGAAACGGAAGACGCCAAGAGCGACATTGCTTGGGGTCACCAAATCCGTTCTTACGTGCTTGACCAATCCCGTATCAAGGATTTGCGCACGAACTACGAAACCGGTAACACGCAAGCCGTGTTGGACGGTGACTTGGATAACTTTATTGAGGCAAGCCTCAAGCAAGGCGTCTAACGAGACGCGCCAATAGGAATACAAAATGGCAGAGAATACTCAAGAAGTCGTCATGACGGCTGAAGATGAGAACCACATCATTGCTGAACGCCGTGCCAAGTTGGCCAAGTGGCGTGAAGAAGGTCGTGCCTATCCGAACGATTTCGTTCGCAAGGACCTCTTCGGCGACATCCGTACGAAGTACGAAAACGCCACGGCTGAAGAACTCGAAGCATTGCAACCCGAAGTGGCCGTCTCCGGTCGTATGATGCTCAAGCGCATCATGGGTAAGGCTTCCTTTGCAACGGTCCGTGACGGTTCCGGTCAAATGCAATACTTCATGACGCCGTCTGAAATGGGCGACGAAGCATACGCTGCATTCAAGACGATGGACATCGGTGACATCATCGCCGCCGAAGGTGTGGTTTTCCGTACCAAGCGCGGTGAACTCTCCGTGCGCGTCAAGACCTTGCGTTTGATGAGCAAGAGCTTGCGTCCGTTGGCTGAAAAGTTCAAGGGCTTGGCAGACCAAGAAATCTGCTACCGCCAACGCTACCTCGACTTGATCATGAACGAAGAATCTCGTGAACGCTTCTTGACGCGTTCCAAGATCATCGCTTCGATCCGTAACTTCATGTTGGCTAACCGCTTCATGGAAGTCGAAACGCCGATGTTGCACCCGATCCCGGGTGGCGCTAACGCAAAGCCCTTCGTCACGCACCACAATGCGCTCGACATGGACATGTACTTGCGTATCGCTCCGGAACTCTATTTGAAGCGTTTGGTCGTGGGCGGCTTCGAACGCGTGTTCGAAATCAACCGTAACTTCCGTAACGAAGGTTTGTCCGTTCGTCACAATCCGGAATTCACGATGATGGAGTTCTACGCCACGTACTGGACGTACAAGGATCAAATGGACTTCACGGAAAACCTCTTGCGCACGGTCGCTATCGAAGCCACGGGCAAGACGTTGATCAGCTACCAAGGCCACGAAATCGACTTGGGTAAGCCGTTCGATCGCTTGACGCCGCGTCAAGCCATCTTGAAGTACGCTCCGAAGTACACGGTTGAACAATTGGACGACGAAGCTTTCTTGCGTAACGAACTCGCTCGCTTGGGCGAACCGCAACCGGCTTACGTGGGTAAGGGCGCTTTGGAAATGGCTCTCTTTGAAGAAGTTGCCGAACACAAGTTGATTCAACCGACGTTCATCATCGACTACCCGACGGAAATCTCTCCGTTGGCTCGTGCTTCCGACGCCAACCCCGAAATCACGGAACGCTTTGAGCTCTTCATGGCCGGCCGTGAAACGGCTAACGGCTTCTCCGAATTGAACGATCCGGAAGATCAAGCCGCTCGCTTCCGCGCTCAAGCCGAAGCCAAGACCCAAGGCGACGACGAAGCCATGTACTACGATGCTGACTTCATCCGTGCTTTGGAATTCGGCCTCCCGCCGACGGGTGGTTGCGGTATCGGTGTTGACCGCTTCGTGATGATGCTCACGGACGCTCCGAGCATCCGCGACGTGTTGCTCTTCCCGCACATGCGCCCTGAAGCCTAATCGAGATTTCGATTGCTAAATAAACCGAGCCGATTGTGAAATCGAGCTCGGTTTTTTGTTCGTACTTTCCCTAATACTTTCGTATACGTCGATTAGTCTATTTAATACATGTGATAAGCGTAAGATTATCATCATAGAAGTGTTTGGATAATAGGTCGGACTATGTTCGGAAAATTGTTCGGTGCCTTACGAGGCAAGACGCAAGAGGCGAAAAAGGCCCAAGGGCCGGTGATCCAAGGTGAGACCTTGGAAGCCGTCTACGAGCATCTCAAAAAAGAGGTCAAACAAGAAGTACCGTCGACGATGGTGCGCTTTGTGGCCGGTAAGGAAACGCTTGGGTATATCAATAAAGATACCGCCATGCGTTTGTGTTCGTACACAAGTGACTTCCGTTTGACGAACGTTTTGACGATGAGCGAAGTTGCCGCCGCTGACTTTGCCTCTCGCAATAAGGCTTTGAATGAAGCCTATGAGATCTTGCTTCGTTGTGATTTAGCCTATAAGAATGACGAACTCTTGGACATTCGTCCGGCACCGTTTGAACCCGTTTGGGC
>JAFNZB010000180.1 GCA_017383055.1 Burkholderiaceae bacterium
GCTCACGATGCACCGGGCGAATGGTTAAAAGAGGCTTCCGTTGTCGTTTTGGCTGTCAAGCCCCAAGGTTTGGCAGAAACTTGCGCAACGATCGTGCCGTTTTTCAATCCTGATGCATTGATGTTCTCGATTGCGGCGGGTGTTCGTATCGAGACGATTGCTCGTTGGACCAAGACCGATAAAGTGGTTCGTACGATGCCTAATACGCCGTCTTTGGTCGGAGCGGGCGTGATCGGTTTCTATGCTCCTGAAAGTTTGGATGTGGCGGTCGTCGATTTGGCCAAGCAAGTGGCTGCGGCCATGGGTGAAGTAATCAATGTTCGCTCCGAGCAAGAATTGGATTTGCTTTCGACTGTTTCGGGTTCCGGTCCTGCTTATGTGTTCCGCTTTATCGAAGCGTTGGAAGCGGCAGCAATCAAGCGTGGTTTTGATCCTGAAGGCGCTCGTCGTATGGCAAAGTTGACGCTTTGGGGTGCATCCAAGTTGGCGATGGAAAGTTCTGAGACGCCTGCTAAGCTTCGTGAAAATGTTACGAGTAAAAAGGGGACGACCGCAGAAGCCCTGCGCGTTATGCAAGAGCATGATTTTATGGGCATGATGGATGAAGCGATCCAAGCCGCTTACGATCGCAATCAAGTCTTGGCGACGGAGTTGGATAAGGCTGCTTAATACGCTAGAGCGATAAGACTAAAAAAAGAAGGATCACGTTTTTGTTCGCGTGATCCTTTTCGCTTAAGGGGTACCGTTATTGGCAACGGAACTCACGGGCGGCAAATTCAAAATGCGACAGCCTTGTAGCTTGAGGCGGCGAAGGGCCTTTTGTACGGCTTCAATCGCTGCGTCGCGTGAGAAGGTCTTTCGCCAAACGATGATCACGCGGCGAGACGGAGCTGGCTCTTCAAACGGGACCACGGCAATTTGAGAGTCAGGCGGTAAATCGTTCAATGCGGTTTTCGGTAATACCGTTACGCCCAAACCTTGTGCGACCATATGGCGAATCGTCAATAAGGAAGAGCCTTCGACCGTGCGTTGGATCGCGGTGGATTGACGACGCAAAGTCTTGGGGCACACAGCCAAAATTTGATCGCGCAGGCAGTGCCCCTTTCCCAAAAGCATCAAGTTTTCAGTCTGTACTTCATCGGGGTGAATCGCTTCTTTTTTCGCCCACGGATGTTTGGCAGGAACAGCAACGACGAAATCCTCGTCGTAAAGCGGCGCCAACATCATGCCCGGTTCGTTGATAGGCAGGGCCATGATGGCAACGTCAAGCTTGCCGTCACGCAATTGATCCAATAATTCGTCGGTGTAGTTTTCCGTCAGGATCAATGGCATCTTGGGTGCGATTCGTTGCATTTCACGTACGAGCCCCGGCGTCAAGTAGGGGCTGATCGTAAAAATGACACCCAAGCGCAACGGCCCGCACAAGGGATCGTGGCCTTGCATGGCGATTTCTTCGACGCGGCGTACCTCGTCCAAGACTTTATAGGCTTGTTCAACGATGGATTCGCCAATTGGAGTGAGCGCAATTTCTTGCGAGCGACGTTCAAATAATTGAACGCCCAATTCCTCTTCCAATTTACGAACGGCCACCGAAAGAGAGGGTTGGGAGATGTTGCACGATTCGGCGGCACGACCGAAGTGACGCTCACGAGCCACGGCAATGATGTATTTCAATTCAGTCAGAGTCATAGGGATTTATGCTTCCAAAAAACCTTCTTTTGCACTGTACCAGCGTTTGGCGTGTTGTTTGGCTCGCTCCGGATCGATCTCGAGCCATTGACCAGCGAAATCGCGAGCGTGTTCAACCAATTCAACATCCGTTTCCAAGTTGGCAAATCGTAACATGGGAGTGCCCGATTGGCGGGCTCCTAAAAATTCACCTGGGCCACGAATTTCCAAATCACGTCGAGCGACTTCAAAACCGTCGGTGGTCTCTCGGATGACTTTTAAGCGTTCTCGGCCCGTCTCGGACAACTCTCCATATAGGAGAATACAAAAGCTCTTTTGAGCGCCCCGGCCAACTCGACCTCGTAATTGGTGCAGTTGAGCCAAGCCGAAACGTTCGGCATGTTCGATCACCATTAAAGATGCATTCGGAACATCGACCCCCACTTCGATAACCGTTGTAGCAACGAGTACTTGGATGTAGCCATCTTTGAATGCATCCATCACCGCCTGTTTTTCATCAGCCGGTAGTGCGCCATGGACTAAACCGACCTTCAAATGCGGCAACGCATCTCGAATCTCATTGAACGTTTCCGTGGCAGCCGTCAAATCTAACTTTTCACTTTCTTCGATGAGCGGACAAACCCAGTAGACTTGTCGGCCTTGGAGCACTTGCTCGTTGATACTAGCGAGCACTTCGGCTTTTCGACCAATGCTCACCAATTTGGTCGTGATGGGTTGACGTCCGGGGGGCAATTCATCGATGACGGAGACATCCAAATCGGCCAAATAGCTCATGGCCAACGTTCTCGGGATGGGAGTTGCCGACAGCATCAATAAGTGCGGTAAGTGCTCGTCATTGGAAGAGCGAAGAGCTAAGCGTTGGGCGACGCCGAAACGGTGTTGTTCGTCGACGATGGCCAAACCCAAACGTTGGAAAGTCACGCCTTCTTGGATGAGCGCATGAGTACCAACGATCAACTTGGCTTCGCCGGAAACAATTTTGGCGAGATTGGCCTGACGGTCACGTGTTTTTTGTTTGCCGGATAACCAC
>JAFNZB010000181.1 GCA_017383055.1 Burkholderiaceae bacterium
CCTCCGCAGAGGAGATCTTCTTTGTGTCCGATTTAAATGATGAGCGTCAAAAGATCGCCCAAGCTTTGATGCCGGGCATTACTGAGTTTCGTCCGCTTCCTTAAGATACATCGCTAATTTTTCACGTACATCGGCCGGAATGGGCGTGGAGCGTCGGTTTTCAGAATCGATGAACACCCTCACTTCTTCGCACTTCACGCGCAACTCGTCATCTTTCCAGAATTCAAAATGCACGGTCAAAGAGCTATTGCCGATGTGGGAGACCCACAGACGAAGCTCGCCGTGCTCGCCGATATGGAAGGGCTTAAAGAAATCCGACTTCACCGAGACGACCGGCAACAAAAGACCGCGTTTACCCATTTCCAAGAAGGGCAAGTCCAACCCCTCACGGAACCAGTCTTCGATCAAATTGTTGAACATCACGAAGAAGTTCGGGTGATACACGATACCGGCGGGGTCACAGTCGGAGAAACGAATGCGCCACGGGCGAATAAAAGTCTTTTCCATTTTTTACCTTTCCAAAATTGCTCGAACGGGACTGGCCTCCAAACCTGCAATCGCCAAAGGCAACGCAATTAAACGATAGGAACCGGCTTCCACATCCTTCAAACGTAGATTCTCAAGGATCACCATCCCAGCATCAATCGCACAATGATGGGATTTTAGTGTCTCGTCTTCAGGGTCGATACTGGGCGAATCGATCCCAATGAGTTTCACACCGAAATGAGATAACTTTTCGATGGCTTCCTCACTCACCGTCGGATAGGAGGACGTCCAAACATCCCCCATCACAAAACCGGTCTTAAAGAGCACTCGAGGCGGAACACCATCGGGAACACAATCGGCCGTCACCGTTGTCTGTCCTGTGCAATCGATCACAAGGCATTCTCCGACAAAGGTTTCAAGCGGTAACTCAGAGACATCCGTTTCACGCCCCATATGAGCGGGCGCATCGACATGAGCACCCAAATGAGGTGTCATTTCAAAAGCGGTCACCACTGCCGGTGTTTCGGAGAGCGTACGGACGCATAAGGGCACATCGCCCGGATAAACGGGCGATGCGCAATCGATTCGAGGAGAAATGTCGATCAAAGCCATTAGAAGTGACGCGGATCGAGTTGGTTATTTTTGTTTCGCGTTTGCGAAGCCACAATGTCCTTAGCCAATTCGATCATGGTCAAAGGAGCGCTCCCCTCGGCCTTATTATTGGCAATGACAAAGCTTTGCTGACCGCTCTTTTGAGCGACATCGATCAAGTGAACGAGCCCCGCGCGCGTAGCCGGATCCGGATGAACGATACGGTTAAAAGGCGCATAGGTCATCTTCGCCACACCGTTGCGTTGGATCGGATTCAAAGCCCAGCGAACGATCAACGGGCCCTTCATGGTCCATTCATCGCCTTCGGCATCCGGATCTTCAAAGTAACGCAACGCTGCCGTTTGACGGATGACGTCCGGCATCGACGGATGCACACCCACCACCAAACGAACGCCCGTTTGACGCAAAGCACTCAACAAACGCTTCGTGTAGATGGACAAGGTACGCACTTCAACGGCGTAGGTCGGCGTTTCGCCCTCGACTTCCTTCGGGAGATCGGCAAAAAATTGAGCGATCTTGTCGATGTACTCATAGCACTCGTTTTGAGTGGGAAGCAAAGGACGCGGAATGGGAGACAGTTGGAAGACCAAGGGACCGGCGTTTTCGCCCAAACCATTGATCACCGGGTAGACGAATTCATGCATGGCGGCACGCACATCCAAAAATTCGTCATTCAAAGAACGGAATCGACCCTTGGGATCACGCTTGACGGCATCGGTCACATTTTGGGGTGCTTTCACCAAGAATCGGAAGGATTCATCGACTTGGCTTGCCATGGAGGCATAAGCCATTTCATTGAGGTTGCCATAGAAAGACCAATCGACACCGACGGCTTTCAAAATCGGATGCTTGGCATAAGCAGCCAAACCGCGTCGTGTTAAATCTTCCACGCCACTGGTTTCGCCCCAAACAATGCCTTTCCACCCCGGGAAATTCCAGCTGGCGCAACCAAGCATAACGGATGACGGTAATAAACGGCCTAATCGAAGGATATCGGAAGACGGTGTTACGGCCGTGACAGGAGAGGAGGTCACATCGTTGAAACTGTAAGCACGGTCTTCAAACGGAGAATTCTTCATAAACCCGATCTTTCACAAAAACAACTGATTAGTAACGAAATTATATGCAGTTTCATACCATAAAGTGGTTAGTGTCAAACCCCCGCCTTGGTGTTAAAGATCACCTATTTCCAGCCCTACTTTTTGGTTCTAAACCCCGAAAAATCGCCCTTTACAAGACGGTTAGAAAACAAACACCCCCCAAAAAGCCTGATCGATCCTTTTGGGGGTAATTATTCAAAACACTAAGTAAATATGCTTACTTTTTAACGGGTGGCGGAGGCGGCGGCAAGAGGTTGGCTCGTCCCGTACTCATCGCCCAGTCGAATTCGCGCATTTGTTGAGGAGTCAACAC